>JBMFPP010000256.1:0-4375 GCA_049969055.1 Armatimonadota bacterium
TAACAGCTTGAGCTATTGCGCGGATATGCTCGGGAGTGGTGCCGCAGCATCCGCCGATTATATTGGCGCCTGCTTTCACTAAGTCCGGAACCTTTGCGGCCATCTGCTCTGGAGTTTCTCTGAAAACAGTAACATCTCCCTCTAATACGGGCAATCCGGCGTTGGCGTGAACGAGAATTGGCACGTCTTGAACAACCGACCGCATCTCCGCCACTATATCAACCATTTCAGCAATGCCGTTTCCGCAGTTGGCCCCTATGATGTCGGCGCCAATTTCCGGAAGCTGCTGCGCGGCTTGGGTGGGGCTAATTCCCATCATGGTGCGGTAACCGCGGACCCCTTTTTCGAAGGTCATCGTCGCAATGACCGGGAGGTTTGTTTCCTCTTTTGCCGCCTGGATAGCGAGCGCCGCTTCGTCCAAGCTCATCATCGTTTCGATGCAGAAGGCATCGACGCCGCCCTCGGCAAGGGCAGTTATCTGCTCGCGGAAGGCATCCTTCAGCTCTTTCGGATCTGCATCTCCATATGGTTCCAACAGGTGACCGTATCCCGTAGGACCAACGGACGCGGCGATGTAACCCTTGTCTCCGATCGCTTCTCTGGCGATGCGCGCCGCGGCGAGCGCAAATTCGCGCACACGGTTTTCAAAGCCGTAGCCCTTCAGCTTAAGCCGCGTACCGCCGAAGGAGTTGGTTTGTATGATCTGCGCGCCCGCCTCCACGTAAGCCTTGGAAATGCTAAGCACCACATCCGGATGCGAAATGCACCACTCTTCAGGGCACTGCCCCGGTTTCAAACCACGGGCCTGGAGCATTGTTCCCATTGCTCCGTCGGACACCAGAATTTCTCCGGATTTTACCTGTTTCAGGATTGATTCCATTTTCAACCTCCTGTGTTTGTCAGCGTGAAAGCTGTGGCGTGTAGAAATAACCCATCGATTGAACGGCTACATCGGTGCGGTAGAGGCGGTCCTGCATAAGGCAAACTCGCCGCGTGCTCGCCGGAATAGTTGTGGTATAAATGCGAAGCTCGCCTTCAACGCTGGTGATGATCTCCTCGCGCCAGTCTCCAAGGCAGTCGGATATACCGATGATGTTGCCCTCCAGCTCTTGGATAGTTGGGCCTCCGTAGGTGGAAATGCGGTTTCCGATGAAAAGCTCACGCAGAGCATCCTCGTTCCAGTAGGCAGCTCTGGGAGAGCACCCTCCGAGGTTCTGGCTGGATATGAGGTTTCCTTTAGCATCGAAGAGCCAGCTTTTCGTTCCGTCCTGCTCAGCGGCATAGCACTGTAGCCCAGGGCGGGAGGCATCCAGCTTTGCCACCAAACCCTGCCCGTGGACGTGTTTGGTAGAATCTTGGCACGACCACAAGATTTTGCCGGAACGAGCATCCACAAGGCATACGGCACCGCCCTGGGGATGACGGGGTTCGAAGCCGTAGAAAATCTCGAGACCAGGGTTGGACGGATCTACGTCGGCCACGTAGCATACATCCGGATGGCCGTGCCCAAGCTGCCACAAAGGCTTCCCGTCGTGGTCCAACACAGAACCACCGAGGATGACTTCGTCACAGCCGTCGCCGTCGATGTCAGCGGCATGGAGGCCGTGCATGCCTTGGCCTCCGTATTTCGAATCTGGGCCGGTGGATTCCCAGCGCCACAACAGCTGCAGTCCCGCGCCGTAAGCCGCAACTTTCATAAGCCCGTACGTTCCCCGGACGACAATGAGGTAAGGGCGCCTGCCGTCCAAATAAGCTATGCCCAAAAGGTTGCGGCAGTAGTAGTTGTAATCGTTGAAGCTTTCTCTGGAGGGCCAATCCACGCGGCGGCGCACTTTTCCGGTGAGGCCGTCCAGCTCGATCAGGTACTCTGGACCGGACGTAACCCGGCCGTCTGGGTCCCGCGGATCACCTTCACCGGCTTTGGTGTAAACCTCGGCGCGCCCATCTCCATCCAGGTCAAACACCACGATGGGAGAATACCAAATGCCTTCCTCTATGGCCCAGCCCATATCGTAGCGCCAAAGGAAGGTCCCATCGCTTCGATAAGCTTCTATTTTGTAGGTGTCTTCACTGCGCTTCCAATATCCCGGCGCCTGGTAGGGATCGGTGTTGAAGTTCGGATATTTCACCACGTAGTCGTAAGCACCGTCTCCGTCCAGGTCGGCCACGGCAACTTTTTGGCAAACCACTTTTTCTTTAAGCGGGATGCGGATAAAGGAGTCGCCGCACCTGCCCGGATCGATGGCGGCAGGTTTGGTGAAGCCGCGCTCCTTGTTTTGGATCACTGCTGAGACCTTGTAAGAATAACGACGCCCCGGCTCGGCTGTGGTATCCAGGAAGTTCGTTGCGGTTATTGGAGTCTGAGTCAGGCGGCGGTAGGGGCCGCGCGGCTTCTCGGCTCGGTAAACGTTGAAGCGAACTTCCGGCGGATCAGATGCCAAAAGCCTCCAGCCCACGTACACAGAGTAGCGCGGAGCACCGATTTTCGGCAGGACCACCAAGCCGCGGTCGAGCTTTTCCATAACAACACCCCTTTGTGCTGACGCAGTGAGAACCGCGGTAAGCAGAAGCAAAAGCGAATGAAGAACCACTTCCCAAGCCTCCGCAGAGCATTGGATACGTACACCTTAGGTTAGCATACTGCGGCGTTTTACGCAAAAGCGAGCTTGCAGTTGGTTCAAAGCCGCATAAGAGCACCCGAGAACGGATTCAGTCTGTTTGCTTGAAGAACATGTGTATAGACGCGTCTGCCGCCCCGATGTTAGAATATGCGTGGAGAGTTTCGCGGTTCTGTCAACCTTGTTTGCCTTGCGAAACTCTTCAGCTTGAAGAAATGTTTGCACTTCTTATGATAATCTGCGCCGCGGCGGCCGCTCCATCCAGCGCGGCGGGTTTGTGGCTCAGCAAGGAAACTTCGCACTTCACAGTTTATTACCGCCCGGGTCAGCAGGCTCTGGCCGAACGCACCGCGGCAGATGCAGAAAGCGCTTTGGCGAAGATTGCTCCGAAACTTTGGGGGTATCCGAAAGACCGCATACCAGTTTACGTTTATCACAACCGCAGAGAATTTATTGCGGATACGGGTATACCCGGGCGCGAGCTTGTTGTAGGTGTGGCCTACTCCGCCGGAGAGCTGATGCGCATAGACGGCAGTCGGTACTTCGCCGAAATATCCCCGGTTATTGCGCACGAATTAACCCATATACTGCTCTACAAGCGCATAGGAAGCAGAATATCGAGCGTTCCGGTTTGGCTTAACGAAGGCCTGGCTGTAATGCTGTCCGGAACCGCCGAACTGCCGAGTGCGCTGATCCTTCAGCAGGCCGCATCCACAGGCTCTCTGCTGAGCATGAAATCTCTTCAAGATAGCTTTCCCAGCGGTTCATTAACCGATCTCGCTTATGCTCAATCGCTGTCTTTCGTTGAATATCTATCCCGACAGCCGGGCAAGCCCCTCCACACGCTTGACGCGATCGCCGAAGGCTCTTCTTCGGAGGAAGCGTTTCGGAAGATTTACGGCAAGTCCATCGAAGAGCTCGAGTTCGCTTGGAGGCAGTCGCTGGCGGCGAAGCACGGGTGGGATTGGCTGGGTTTGGCAGGCACAATCGGTGTGGGCGTTTTGATGCTGTTCGGCCTGTATTTGGCTTACCGAGGAGTCCTTCTGCGGAAGCGCCGAATCATCGAAGAGTGGGAAGAGGAGGAAACCGAAAGCCAAACAGCTAGCTGAGCGCAAATTCTGCGCCGAGCTCCTTGCGCCGCACCGCTTCATCCGCCGGGTCGAGCCGCATCTTGCGAAGCATCCGGCAGTGCCGATGCCCAAAGAATTGGAGGAATCAGCACCAAGGCTGTGGCCGCGGCCAACACGCCGGCGTCGTCAACCACAAGTGCAACTGCCGCCGCCGCCAAAGAGGCCTTAAGCGTTTGCCCCAGCGGTCCTTCCGGCCACACCGGATGCCTGCGCCGACGCCAGCCGTCGAAGCAAAAAGAGATGATTGCCAGCACGCACAACCCCAACAGGCGGCTCCATGGGCTGTACAGCAGAAGCCGAACGTTCATCCCGAACTTCCGCTGTGCCACCATGAAAATTTCGGACGGCCCGCCTTCCTGAACAGCGCGGTACAGCATCCCAACGTGCGAGCCCTGTCCGCCGCGCGCCACATCCAGCGCAACCATGAGCGCCACTGCAAAAACCGCGGCCAGCAAACATGCTGCCACTGTGCGGCCCCTTATCGGATAGCCGTATGTCCACGCGGCCGCCAAGGTAAATCCAATACCGGCGGTCAGCGCCCCTCCGAATTTGGCACCCCAGGTCGGTACTATCAAAACAGCCGTTGCCAAAGCGTACAAAGCAACGGCCGATCGCCTCGCCAATGCT
>JBMFPP010000257.1:0-4368 GCA_049969055.1 Armatimonadota bacterium
CATTGTGGTAAGCGCATGAAGCTGGTACAGGTCAAAATAGTCGGTTTTAAGGCGCTTAAGTGATGTTGCAAGCTCTTCCTCTGCTCCCTGACGGTCGCGCCGGGTCGTTTTGCAAGCCAAAAACACGCGCTTGCGGTACGGAGCAAGCGCCGCTCCCAACTTCGTTTCTGCTTCTCCGTTGCCGTAGCTTGGCGCCACATCGAAATAGTTGATGCCGCGCTCCACTGCCTCAGCTACAAACCGGTTCGCTTCGCTTTGCTCATGACCCATAACCACAATTCCGCCGAACCCGATTACCGAAAGCATTTTGCCGGTTCTGCCGAGCTTGCGCCTGCGGATGCGGTCTGGGCCGCCGTTGTCAGTCATTGCCGCCTCCGATACTCCGGATAAACCAACCACTGCGGCGGTAATACCTGCCGCAGCGCCCTTGATAAATTCTCGCCTGTCCATATTCCACCTCACAATGCAAAAGCCCTTCAGCTGGAGAGAAACTCCATCAGCGCCTTATTAAACTCGTCTGGCTGTTCAATGTTCGCAAGGTGTCCTGCCTCCGGAATGATGCGAACCCGTCCGTTGGGGGCTGTGGATGCCATTTCCTCGGCAACCGAAGGAGGGGTAACCGCATCCTCTGCACCGCAGATGCACAGCAGTGGGCACCTTAAACTGCGCAGAACGTCGGTGGAGTCTGGCCTGTCCCGCATTCCTAACAGTGCTCCCACGGCACCTGCCGGAGGAGTGCTCTTAATCATATCCGCCACTCTCTGCACCACCTGAGGCGCGCTTTGGATCGTCTTCTGCGTCAGCAATCTGGGGAGCATGGTCTCAACCAAGAAATCAACGCCGCAGTTTTGAACCTGCCTCACCATATCATCGCGTGCGGCCTTGGACTCTGGTGTATCCGGGGTTGCTTTGGTATCTGCTAGAACCAAAGACGATACTCTTTCAGGCCGCAGGCGGCAGAACGCAAGCGCAACGTATCCCCCCATAGAAAGCCCCACAAGCGCCGCCGAAGCAATGCCTAGATGGTCCAGCAAACCCAAAACATCCCGCGCCATCATCTCCATAGAGTACGGTCCCGGAGGCGACTCCGTCTCACCGAAACCGCGCAGATCCGGCACCACAACGCGGAAGCGCTCCTTTAAACGACTAACCTGCGGCTCCCACATCCTCCGGTTAAGTGGAAACGCGTGGAGGAAAACCACAGCATTCCCACTGCCAAAATCATCGTACCCCATTCTGATGTCGTTTACTCTTACCTGCATAGCCCTCTCCGGAAATAAAAGACCGCCACCATAATTTTAACTTATCTGGCACAAAGACTCCATCCAAATGGAAACGGTCAGTTTGGCACAGCCTTCCCCAAAGGAAAGTCAGGCGGGAATGCGAGAACGCTCTCGATTGGAGAACCAAACCGCAGAAGGGAAAACAGCAGGGAAACAAAAATGGCGCGCCCGAGACGATTCGAACGTCCGACCTACAGGTCCGCAACCTGTTGCTCTAATCCACTGAGCTACGGGCGCGCGGATGGCGGAGAGACCGGGATTCGAACCCGGGGTAGGTCTTAATCGACCTACACCCACTTAGCAGGCGGGCGCCTTCAGCCACTCGGCCATCTCTCCGCACGGCTTTAGTATACCACACTCCGGCATGATTTGCAACACAAAACGCACCCCTCGGGCAAACCGGTTCAACCTCACCACCCTTCGGAAAGCCCGCCCCACAGCCAGCTTTCTCTCCTCTAGACATCGCTTCGAAAGCTAATGCAAGGTTCGAACAAACACCTCGGTATCAGCGGCCCTCTTGCATCAGGAGGTTTTGGTTTTTATAATGTAATTAAGATCGGGTTAAACCTCCCGGTCCCGAGGGTAATCGGTAGAGCAGCTCGTTAGGGGGGCCGCGCGCTGCTCTACCCCCTCGGTTTTTTCATCCCTGCCAAGCGCCTCTTATACTGCCCTGGCCAAATACTCCTTCCCAGCCTGCGGATTCACCTTGCACCCTATGGGCAGCCCCTCGCGAAGATGCCCAAAGCACCGCTCGTTGCACTCTATGCACCACATGATTTGGCTCAAATCGCCGCTTCTCACCTTGTTAACCCAATGCGGCTCGGCGATGAGACCGCGGCCTATAGCCACAAGATCGCACTTGCCCGCCTCAACGGCGGCACAGGCAGCAGCCGGATCTTTCATGCCGCCGACGGCTATAACCGGAACATCCACCACCCGCTTAACAGCCGCGGCCATCCCGGCGTGGTTGTCGCTTCCAGCCCGAGTCGAAGGCGAAACGTCCAGTATATCAACCCCGGCTTCTTGAAGCCTCTCTGCGAACACAAGTGTGTCTTCCAAACCGTACCCGTCGGGTGTTTGCTCGTCGGGTGTGTGGCGGTATAGAATTAGCATGCCGTCACCTACCGCTCTGCGAATGGCGGAAACGATGGTCAGCCCGGTACGCATCCTTCCCTCCAAGCTTCCGCCGAATTCATCCTGCCTGCGGTTGTGGCGCGGCGAGAAAAACTGGTTCAAAAAGAATCCATGCGCGCCGTGCGGCTCCACGCCGTCGAACCCGCACCGCTGAAGCAGTAAAGCACACTCGGCAAACTGCTCGGCACGGGCCCGGATCTGACTTGGAGTAATGGCCGGAGCCTCTTCTGTACCACTTACGGACACAGGCTTTCCGTCAACCGTCGGGCTGAAGAAAAGCTGAACGGCAATAAGCGCACCGGCTGAATGGACCGCTTCCGCAAGCCGCGGCAGACCCTCGCGCACAGCCTTATCCTGCAGACGCTCGAGCGGCGTAGACTCCACAATTACAAGCCCCACTCCGCCCTTCGCCCTTTCCGCGTACCACGCCACAGCCTGCTCGGTTACAAGACCCATGTTGGTTACCATAGGTGGCATAACCACCCGGTTGCGAAGCAGTTTGTTGCGCACCTTCAGAGGTTGAAACAAAGCTTCGTACATAACATCCCTCCCCATCGTTTTTTCTTTGCACTGCTCGCGGCAACCTGCCGAAAAATGAAAAGTTTTGACAAACCAACATAGAGTAATTGAACACCAAAACTTCTTACAGGAGCGTTAATCGCCTTTGTGGAAGAGTTTTCATGCACAATCTTCTCTCTGCGGAGCAGAAAACAGATATGGGAACGCGTATTTTGGCCTCTATAACTTTTGCGCTCTGGTGCGGTTGCAGTTACGCCATGCCCGGCCGCTGGATCGCTCCCGACTACGCCGGCCGTGAACCGAGTTATCCACCAAAACCGCTTTTCTGGTACACAGTGGACAACAGTCCCATCGTGTACCGCACGGAGATATCGATAGATAAACCCGTGTCTGCAGCGCTGTTCCAAGCGGCCGTCAGAGGGTACTGCTACGTATTCGTGAATAACAAGCTTGCGTTCGAATGGCAGTCTTCAGGGCGCCCAGCCCCCGAGAAGCAAATTCTGAATATTGACCTTACTGGTGCCCTAAAACCCGGCAAGCACGTGCTTTGGGTAAGCGCACCAGGCAGTGGCTTCGCCATGACGGGAAAGATCCTGTATGCCAGCGGACGCTCCAAGGAGTTGGCAACAAACGGCTCGTGGCGAGCCAAAAAGTTTCCCCCTTCCACCGTGTTAGAGCTGCAGCCTTTCGTAAAACCGGGAGCCGCGCTGAACGATTGGGTGCCTGTTCGCGAAGTACCATCTGAAGGCGAGCTCATGCTTTCGGAAGAGACGGTGTGGCGCGAGTTTCAGCTTCGCGAAGCCGAGCGCTTGGACGACGCCGTATCCGAATGCGAGTGGAGGCTCGAGCTTCTGCGCCAAAAAGGCATCGTCATCGAAGACTGGCGGGCCGTGGGCGGCTGGGGCGGTCCACAGCGCCTTCATCTCAACTGCCGAACGCTGTGCGACACCGGATTAAAACTGGCGGCGGCCCTCAAGGAGCGCATCGCTGAGTTCCGCGGCGCCCAAACAGATCCTATGCGCCGTATCGGCGTTCTTATTGATTACGCAACCGGCCTCAGACAAGAAGTGCATGCACTTCAGGACTTAACAGAGACCGCCTCACTTTTGGCCGTCCTGCCCGACAGGGTGTGGGCGCTGGAAGCCGCCGCCGGCATCATCGGTGGACCGAAGAAAGCGGCTTGGTTGAGCCAGCTGGCCTCTGTGAAGAAGACATTGGCATCATCCCCCAAAAGCTTAACAAAAAGTAAGCTGAACGGCTTCTCGGCAGTTGTAAAGCGCATCCGGAAAGATATGGAATCAGCATGGGGCGCTCCGCTGAACGAACCGAATGAATCGCGCTTTGATAAACTCGGATGGATTCCAATCAACAGCTTGGTTGACAGCGAGCTTGGGGACTGGGGAATCCGGGTAAACCCGGTTGCCGCACCCTG
>JBMFPP010000258.1:0-4366 GCA_049969055.1 Armatimonadota bacterium
CAAGGAAAAGGCGCAGCGCATGGTTGATATGCTGTTGAACAGCGGCAGTCTATAAGGCTTCATTGTTGAAGAGTTTGCCAAAAGCAACCGCCGTTGGGTTGATTGGCAGACTCTTCTTTTTACTTACTTTCAAGCCCCATGACCATTCGCAGGATGCCCACAACGTCGCCGATGGTTACCAGGCCGTCTGGGCTTGCAGGGGGCGCAACATCGGCGGCTCTTACCTGCATGGGAGACGGGGTCAACAACTTGAAGGCGATGCGCACCGCCGTTGTGACATCTGCTATTCCAAGCCGACCGTCGCCGTTTACATCACCCAAAAGAGGGTTAGCCAGACCAACTACGGCAAACGAGGCTGTGGATTGTTGGTTTGGATCGAAAGCCGAAGCCGCTTTCACCTCGATAGAACGGCGCACGTCGGAGTCTAAAGAGGCGGGAACGGTTACCGAGACGGCAAAGCGAAAGCTTTCTCCGGGAGAAAGCACGGGAGTTTCCACGGAATCAACCGGCGGTAGTGAGTCCTGATCCTGCGTGTTATCTGCGGGGACGAAGCGCACAGCCCATCCTTGTCCGGAGGCTGTGAGCGCAAAGTGATCGGGACCATTTCCGGTGTTGCGCACGCTGATCGGAATGACAGCGTTTGTTCCAGAGAGAGAAACGGTTAAAAGGCGTTCTGCTTGGATGGTCAGAGAGGCTGTTTGGAGCACAACCACCTTAACCGGTTCTGCGGCAACCTCAAACTGTTTGGCTCCGGAGCTGCTACGGTACACAGCGGATACCGAGAACTGCAGTACTGTGCCGGCGGGGGAGAGGAACGCTTCTTCGGGGTTGGCATTGGAGCAGACGGAGGAGACGAACAACAGAAGGAGGAAGGTTTTCGGCGCGAGACAGTTCCTCATAGAGGCTCCGAGGTGGGGATACCGATGTTCAATACTTGATCCCCTTGTCTTTTGAGCGCAGGGCGTTGGCAAGCTGAGAATCGGACCGCACCAGAATCACGGTTCCGTCCCGTGGTTCTGCAATGGCGATCATGAATTTGGTGTTTCCGAACGCCACAAATGGAACGCCTTCATGTATGGGTTTGGATGCGGTTTGCACAGCGACCGCGACTGCCTGTCTTTGCAAACTCTGCCAGCCGCTTACCATTTCGTTGGCCGGATAGCGCAGAAGCATTGATGAGAGGTAAATAGCATCAATGCGGCCTTTCTTATCCACCGCGGCAAAGTCTCTTTCATTGTTGGGTAACCAGATGGATGTTCTGTTGGCATACCATGCCACTGCCCAAGGGACGTCGCTGACAACCACGGTGTTCTCCGGGGTGCCTCTTTTGATTGCCATGAGGTGGGACGCGCCAACGTCTCGAACTGTCGGAAGTGGAGCTGCAATTCTCAAAACCGTGGGAACCGCTAAGACGGCAACTACCGCCGCCGCGGCCAGTGTGCTGGCGGTACGCGGCATGCCCAAGCTGTTGAGCAGGTGCACAGCAAAGGCCACTGCCATAATGGTGATGAACGGTACAAACGGGACCAGTAGTTCGATATTGGGTTGAAGGAGAACAGATGCAATTAACACGGCGCCCATCATTAGAAGGGCCAGTGCGCGCAGGGAATCGGCACCGCGCCTGCGGAAAAGATGCAGGAATCCGGCCAGGAAAAGCGGCATCAACCATCCTCCGGCAAGCGAAGGTATCTGCTCGTACATGGCCTGCAGTCCGATGAGCCATTTTTTGAGGATCTGCGCGGCCTGTCCGCCAAGCATTTCCGCAAGCGGTCTGATCTCGGTACTGCGGTAGAGTGTGTAGGCCGGGTGTGTGCTTGTCATCATCACAAGTTCGTAGCTTCTAAGGCCGAACACGGGACTGCCGGTGAGTGTGTAGTTTCGAATCATCCACGGCGCAGTTGCAAGCCCGAAAGACAGCAAAAATGCGGCAGTTGATGCGAATCGGCGGCGGTTGTGGGTTGCCAAAATGTAGATTGCGGCGGGGATCAGTGCAAGTGCAAAGGCATATTCGGTGAGATAGCACAGCCCCAGCAGGAATCCAGCAGCTGCGCACTGCTTTACTCCCGCTCCGCTCCTGTTTGGGTCTGCATGGGTCATGTGCGCGGAATGCAGGGCCAAAAGCATGAGGGTGGTTAGGAACGCGGCAAGGGTGATGTTGGTTCCGGATAGGGCATACTGAATCATGCGTTCGCCGAGGACGTAGACGATGGTGCTGATGAGCGCTACTCTGCGCCCAAACAGCCGTCTAGCAAGGATGTAAACAACGGGGATAGTCAGCAGGAAGAACAGGCCCGAAGTAAGCACTACGGTTGCATCGCTGATTCCAAAAGCGCCGAACATGATGGCAAGCGCTAATGTGAACAGCGGTGGGTGCGTGGTGTCGGGAACCCGCGATATCTGGCCGCTGAAAGCCGTTCCAAGTGGGCGAACCACGCTTGTTGTGAAGCCCTGACCTTCTGCGATGTTGCGCGCGATCTGCGCATAGTCCATGGCATCCGCCAGAACCAGGCCTTTGAAATTCGATGCATAAGTAGCCCACAGCGCGGCCGGACCGATTAAGACAAGCAGAACAACTAGTGCAACAATTTTCGCAACAGAGTTAACCCTATCTTCGCTGATAGATTGGAGCGGAACGTCCATCGTTCAGAGCGATCCTTTCAAGAGGTTTCAACCGAGATATTAGCAGGATTTGTGCCGGTTTCTATCTTGCCGTTTCTTTGGGCCACTGCCGGTGAAGCGGCCTTCTGCCAAGCGTCTTCCAAAGCCTGCGCGGCGATATCCCAGTCGTAGCGGCGCACGACGAAGTGACGTCCGTTGTCACTAAGCTGGGCGCGCATGTCTGAGTCTGTCAGCAAAGCGCAAACGCGATCGGCAAAGTCGTGCGGGTTGTCTGCCAGAAGTATGTGCTTACCGTGGACAAGTTCCAATCCCTCTGCTCCGAGGGTGGTGGATACAACGGGTTTTGCCATGGCCAATGCTTCAAGAATTTTGAGCCGAGTTCCGCCGCCGATTCGGAGCGGAACAACAACAACCTCTGCTTCAGCAATGTGAGGCCGCACATCCGGCGCATCCGCCACCAGATTAAACCCGTATTGCAGGGCCAGGCGTTCAACCGCTTGCGGGGGCCGCCGGCCAACTACCGCGAAAGATGCGTGTGGAAGATGCCGCTTCACAAGGGGCCAAATGCTTTCTGCGAAGTATAAAACGGCGTCTTGGTTCGGCAACCAGTCCATGGACCCGGTAAAGACAATCCTGCCTGGAATTGTTTGCGCTTCGGATGGAGTGAACAATTTGGTGTCCACGCCGTTCGGCACCACCAGTACGTTTCGCGCTCCGTACTGCGTTCTGATGACGTGAGCATCGAGTTCCGACACGGCTACACAGCAGTCGAACTTGGGGCAAACTCGTTGTTCGAAGCGGCTCATCTTCGAGGCTTGAAGCGCGGCATACAGGCGCTTGAGGGTCGATCTCTGGCATTTAGCATGGCGCCGCCAGATGGATGCTTCAACGTTGTGTTCATCCAGCACTTTGGGGATGTGGGGAACTGCAAGGGCATACTGGGCAAGGGGAAGAGAATCACAGTGCACCAAATCGAAGCAGTGCAGTGAGACTACTTTTTCAATAGATTTCTGCATCTCGCGGGATAGGTGTTTTGCCACAGCATACGGCGTTGGCGATGCAATGTTGGCGGCCAGTCCGGCGGCAAAGGCAAGCTTGCCGGGGCGGGGCGGTTCCGGTACAGGCACCGCGGCTTCGAAAAGATCGGCTTCCGGCGGAAGCTCTTTTCCTGGCGGCCAGTAGCCCAGAACGGTTATCCGGTGTTGGTGTGCCATGCGCATCAGAAGGTTGTGGGCGCGCAGTCTGGCACCGCTGTTCGGCGGCCATGGAAGGTCGCGGACCAAGAAAAGCACCTTCATTGCGCAGAACCGCCTTTCTTTGCAACCGATGTATACACGCGAGCAAGCTTTTCGGCGTTTTTGGCTGTACTGAAGCGGTTGGCAACCAGTTCGAAGCCGGCGCGGCCCATGCGCTGTGCCTCGCTGGGTGATGCCAGGAGTTTGGCGATAGCTGAAGCCAGCGCGCCGGGGTCTTTCGGCTTCACCAAAAGCCCGGTTTCGCCGTGGTGCACAACCTCCGGCACACCACCAACCGCCGAGGCCACTATCGGCACCGCTTTTGCGTAGGCTTCCAGAACAACGTTCGGCAGGCCTTCAGACAGCGACGGCAGTGTCAGGATGTCGAAGGCGGCAATGAGCTCTCCAGCATCTGGTGCGAAGCCTACAAGTCGGACCCTGTCGTTTAGTCTCAGTGCGCTGCACAGGTTCGCGAGGTTTTTCCTCTCGGGGCCATCGCCAACCAAAACCAG
>JBMFPP010000259.1:0-4324 GCA_049969055.1 Armatimonadota bacterium
CGGTTGGTGAAAACCGGGAAGACCCTCGACGGACGCGTGGAGATCGTTTCGGGTTTGTCCAATGGCGAAACCGTTGCTGTGACCAATGTTGAGAGACTTTCGGATGCTGTGAAGGTAAAACGGTTGGAGCGCGGCTTGGGGAATCTGCCGCGGACGGAAACTCGGCGCCGTTTAAGCGGTTAGGAGGGTACCGTATGGGCAGGCTCGGATTGAGCGGACGCGTAGCGTCTTACTTTATAGAGTCAAAACTAACTCCGCTGATCATCGCCGCCTCCATTTTACTTGGGGTGTTTGCGGTGGTGAAAACCCCACGCGAAGAGGAACCGCAGATCGTGGTTCCAATGGTAGATGTATTTGTGCGAATGCCCGGTGCCACAGCGAAAGAGGTAGAGCGCCGCGTAACCACCCCTATGGAAAAGCTTTTGTGGGAGATACCCGGGGTTGAGTACATCTACTCAACATCCAGCCCCGGAATGAGCATGGCGGTTGTGCGCTTCTACGTGGGCCAGAATATGGAAGACAGTTTAGTAAAGCTTTACAATAAGCTTTACTCGAACTTCGATAAGATACCCCCGGGGGCGAGCCAACCGCTGGTGAAGCCCCGTTCGATAGACGATATCCCGATTCTTGCCGTTACACTGTGGGGCAAAGGCTACGACGCCTTCGCACTGCGGCGGTTGGCCGCTTATCTCGACGACGCCATAAAAGAGATCCCCGACGTTTCTGAAACCACAATTATCGGAGGAGACAGGAGGCAGATCCGGGTTATTCTGGATCCCATCAAAATGGCCGGCAGGAATATTGCACCGGCAGCCGTGCTACCGGTTATACAGCAAGCAAACAGACAGCTCGACGCGGGTAGTTTCTCGGAGCTGAACAAAGAGTTCCTTGTGCAAGCCGGCGGTTTTCTCTCAAGCGTAGAGGACGTGGCATCTGTCGTGGTTGGCACCTTTAACGGCAAACCTGTATATTTGAGAGATATTGCCACCGTGGAAGATGGTCCGGAGGAGCCTAACACTTACGTCATGTTCAACCCAGGACCCAGTGCTTTGCACAAAGGCATAACCGCCTCCCCTGGTGACGGTCCCTTCCCCGCGGTGACTATCTCCGTAGCGAAACGCAAGGGCAAAAACGCGGTTGTCATTGCAGAAAAGGTCATCCGAAAATTGGAGGCCTTGCGCAAAAGCGTTATTCCGCCCGGCGTCAACATAACCATCACCAGAAACTATGGGGAAACCGCCGCGGAGAAGTCCAATGAACTTCTCTACCACATGCTGATCGCTGTGATATCGGTAACACTCCTGATCGCCATAGCGCTGGGGCGCAGGGAATCTCTAGTAGTGGCTTTTGCGGTTCCCGTCACGTTGGCGCTCACCCTAGCTGTGTTCTACTTTTACGGATTTACCCTGAACCGAATTACACTTTTCGCGCTGATCTTCTCCATCGGTATCTTGGTGGACGACGCAATCGTTGTGGTTGAAAACATTGTGCGCCACTTCCGAATGCCGGCCAACCGCGGGCGCCCTCTGACGGAGGTTGCGGCGGAGGCTGTTGACGAGGTTGGAAATCCAACGATCTTGGCCACGTTCACAGTCATAGCCGCAATTCTGCCAATGGCCTTCGTCGGCGGTCTGATGGGGCCGTACATGAGGCCGATTCCTATCGGAGCGTCGGCGGCCATGATATTCTCTCTTTTGATCGCGTTCATCGTCTCTCCGTGGGCAAGCTATCTGTTTCTGAGGAGAGAAGAGGCGAGCGAGCACTCTCACGGGGGATACGAAGAAGAAAGCTGGACCACCAGGCTGTACCGTGCAGTGATGACCCCGCTCATTGAGCGACCGCCTCTCCGATGGGGTTTTCTGATACTGGTGGTCTTACTGCTGTTTGCCGCTGTCTCACTTGTTCCCCTCAAAGTGGTAACCGTGAAGATGCTGCCGTTTGATAATAAAAGCGAGTTCCAAGTAATTGTAGACATGCCTGAGGGAAGCACGCTTGAGCAAACGGCCGCCGCGGCACAGGCGCTTAACGACGTGCTCCAGCGAGTCCCCGAAGTTACGGACACGCAGGTCTACGTTGGCACTGCCGCGCCTTACAACTTCAACGGTTTGGTGCGCCATTACTTCCTGCGGCGCGGGCCGAACGTCGCCGACATACAAGTTAACCTCCTGCCGAAGCATGAGAGAAAGCGTCAGAGCCACGAAATCGCAAAGGCAGTAAGGCCTCTTCTGCACCAAGTTGCCAAGAAGTACGGCGCGAACATAAAGGTGGCCGAAGTTCCGCCCGGTCCCCCAGTTTTACAAACGCTTGTGGCGGAGGTTTACGGTCCCAACTACGAAAGGCAAATAGAGATCGCGCGCCAGATTAAACACATCTTTCAGAACACGGAGGGTGTTGCAGACGTAGACTGGTATGTGGAAGACGACCAGCCGCGCTACAGACTTGTTGTGGACAAGGAAAAGGCGGCTTTGCACGGTGTATCCACGGAGCAAGTGGCGCAAACACTGAGAATGGCCGTGGAAGGGGTAACCGCGGATCTGGCGCACATCCCTGAAGAAAAAGAAGATGTTCCTATATTCGTTAGATTCCCAAGGCCGGTTCGCTCCAGCATTGCTGACTTGAAGCAGATCCGTGTGATCTCACAAACAGGACGCTTAGTGCCCCTAAGCGAACTGGTTCGCACCGAACTGACAACCGCAGAAAAAAGCATCTACCACAAGAACCTGATGCCCGTTGTTTACGTTACCGGCGATGTAACCGGACGTCAGGAAAGCCCTGTGTATGCCATACTCAAGATGAACAAAGCCATACACAACCTCAAACTTCCGGAGGGATACAAACTTAAAACCCTTACCATCAGCCAGCCGTTTGTTGCAGATCAATTTGCCATGAAGTGGGACGGCGAGTGGCACATCACCTACGAGGTTTTCCGAGACTTGGGGCTGGCTTTCGGAGCCGTGCTGGTGCTGATTTACATACTGGTGGTGGCTTGGTTCCAGTCTTTCCTCACGCCGCTGATCATTATGGCCGCGATACCGTTCTCGCTGGTTGGCATACTTCCGGCTCATGCGGGGCTGGGCGCATTCTTCACCGCCACATCCATGATCGGTTTCATCGCCGGCGCAGGTATAGTCGTGCGCAACTCTATCATTTTGGTGGACTTTGTGGAACTTCGGCTGAGACAAGGGATGCCCTTGGAGAAAGCAGTGGTGGATGCCGGAGCGATTCGGTTTCGCCCGATGCTTCTCACAGCAGCCGCGGTATTCGTTGGCTCTGCCGTTATCCTGTTCGATCCCATTTTCCAGGGACTTGCCGTGTCGCTTATGGCCGGCGAGGTAGCATCGCTGTTGCTGTCTCGTATGACCGTGCCGATCCTTTACTACATGGCAAATAGGAGGAGCGCTTCGTAAATGAATATTCAGAGTACTTATCAGCCAAAAGTTATTTTGGCACCGACAGATTTCAGCTTGCATTCGGCGCTGGCTCTGCGCTATGCGGCTCTCGCGGCACGCCGCTTCGGCGCGCACCTTAGAGTACTGCACGCCCACCAGTTTGAGCCGCCGCTGGAGTTCACCTCGCGCCAGGTGAACGCTCTAGCCCGAAGCGAAGAAAGAAACCGGCGCGCGCTGTACAGACATCTGAAACAGCATGTTCTGGAAACCATAGGTGAACTCGGCGACCTGGAGCTTGTTGTTGCAGAATCCCCTCCGGTTGAGGCGATTGTTGGGGAAGCCAGAACAGCCCCAGCCGACCTTGTAGTAATGGGAACTCACGGCAGAAGCGGCGTGAACAGACTGCTCATGGGATCCGTTGCGGAGAATGTGGTTCGCCGTGTCCACTGCCCAGTACTAACCGTCCGTCGGAAGGAAGGCAGTGGTGCAGGCGAAGAAGAGCCGAGGATAGAAAAACTGCTTCTGCCGCTAACGGCAACCGAGGCTTCGCTTCAATCGGCCGGGGTTGCCTGTGCAGTGGCCAAGCATTTCGAAGCCGAGATCACAGTGGTTTACGTAACAGAGCCCGGGGAAACAGGGCATCCAGAGCCGTTTTCCTGGGTGCCCGATGAAATGCGGCAGAAGTGTACCTTCAAAACAGTTCTGCGCTCCGGCAACGCGGCGGAGCAGATAATCTCTCTAGCGCGTGAGGCCGAATGTGACTTGGTGGTGATTGCCGCTCAGCACCGACCGTTTTTTGATGTGTCTGTTTTCGGATCAACCACAGACCGCGTTATGCGCCATGCACCGTGCCCGGTGTTGATAGTGCCTTCTGGATTGCAAATCTCCCATGGGTGAGGGTTTGGTGATTTCAAATGAAAATCGTTTTGGTTTTC
>JBMFPP010000260.1:0-4317 GCA_049969055.1 Armatimonadota bacterium
GGATTACGTTTTCGGCTTGGACAGGCTTCGAAAAACCCCGTATCTAGAAGAAGATCCGCCGGCACCGGTGAACGCGTACGGCGCATCTAAAGCCGCCGGTGAGTTCCTTGTGCGAGCTTACCTCAAAGAGCACTTCATCATAAGAACGGCGGCCCTTTACGGAACTGCCGGTGCCAGCGGTAAAGGCGGAAACTTTGTGGAAACAATGCTTCGCTTGGCCTCCGAAGGCCGAGAAATCCGCGTGGTTGACGACCAGATAACAACCCCCACCTACACCGCCGACCTTGCAAAAAAGATTTGGCAGATAATCGATGCTGGGGTTTTTGGAACTTACCACGTTACCAATTCCGGCCAGACATCTTGGTTTGGGTTTGCGGAAACCATCCTCCGTCTTGCCGGTATGACCCCGGTTCTGAAGCCCGTTTCAAGCGCCGAGTACGGCGCCCCCGCGCCGCGCCCCTCGTACTCTGTGCTGGCGCATGGTGCGCTTCGGAAGCTCGGTATGGACGATATGCGCCAATGGCAGGACGCGCTGGCCGAGTATCTTAAAGAGAGGGAGCTTCGTCGAGGGTGAGCGCTTCTCGTAGAGAGTTCTCGGTCCCCTTTGGAGTATCCGAGGTTGTATTCTCGGTCCCCCGCGGCATGCGAGTATCCGTTCTGAAGTCGAACTCTCTGCCGACACTGCCCAACGTTTCGGAAGCTGTGAGGAAAGCGCTTCAGAACCCCACTGCTTCGCCAAGGCTCAGCGAGCTGGCGCGCAGTGCTGGGAATGCGGTGATCGTGGTTACCGACAATACCCGTGCCTGCCCTGACCATCTTTTGGTTCCACCCATACTCTCGGAGCTCAACGAAGGCGGCATCCCCGATGAAAACATTCGTATAATCATAGGCATCGGTATGCACAGACCCCTCAGCCGCTTAGAAGCCCAGGACAAGCTCGGCAGGGATATCTGTGAGCGAATTCAGGTGATTAACCCACAGCCGGATGACCCCTCCTCCTTAGCCGACCTTGGCATCACAGAAAGCGGCATTCCGATAACGGTAAACCGCTTGGTAGCCGAAGCGGACTTGGTGGTGTCTACCGGCATTGTGGAACCCCATCAGTATGCCGGATACAGCGGGGGGTTCAAAACGGTGGCCATAGGCGCCGGCGGCGAACCGACCATCCGCGCAACCCACAGTCCACAGATGCTGGATCACCCGGGCACCCGTCTTGCGAAGGTCGACGGCAATCCTTTTCAGGAAGCTATTACTGAAGCTGGAAGGCGCGCCGGCCTTCGATTTATCTTAAATTTGGTGCAGGACGAGGATCAGAACCTGCTTGCTGTTGGTGCAGGGGAGCCTTTTGGTGTTTTTACCGAAATGGTGAAAGCGGCTTCGCGGGTTTTCACCGCAGAAATACCGCATCAGTTTGATGTTGTTGTGGCCGGAGTTGGATATCCGAAAGACGTGAACCTCTACCAGGCGTCTCGAGCCGCCAGCTATATGGTTTTTGCGCCGGTGCCGGTTGTGCGGGAGGGCGGCGCCGTGATTATTCCCGCTCCCTGCCCCGAGGGCGTGGGTGCCGGATCTGGGGAGGCCGCTTTCTACCGGCTTATGAGATCTGCGTCGAGCCCCCGCCACATACTGAACGAGGCGCGGCAGTTCGGCTACCCGCCCGGGGGGCAGAGGGCTTTTGTAATGGCGAAGGTCCTGGAGTGGTGTACAGTGTATGTGGCCGGCTGTCGGAACCCGGAAGCGGCTGCCGAGTGCAAAATGATTCCGGTGCCAACCGTGGAAGACGCCCTGCATGATTGTTTATTAAGGCTGGGTAAAGACATAGAGGTGCTGGTCGTTCCTCACAGCCTGCAGACTCTTCCGGTGGTGAAAGGAAGCAGTTGAAACCCCAGTGGATAAACAACCTGCTGGCTTGCACTCGGTGCGGAGCATGCCTTCCGGTGTGTCCCACTTACAATTCAACGCTGGAGGAGGTGCAGTCGCCGAGGGGACGTGTGGCCCTCATCACGGCAGTTGAGGAGGGCAAACTGAGGCTTTCTTCTGCGTTCGCAGAGCACATGTACCACTGTTTAGACTGCCGAGCGTGCCAAACGGCCTGCCCATCCGGCGTGAGGATAGGAGAGCTGGTGCTTGAGGCGCGCGCAGAGCTCCCCGAAAACCCTTTGAGGCGTTTGGTAAAGCGATTGGTGCTTCGCGGAGTTCTGTATTCCCATAAAACCGTATCCCTGGCATCGCTTCCGCTCAGGCTGTATCAAAATTTGGGCATACGCGCACTAATGCACAGGCTCGGAATCATCCGGCTTCTGCCGCGCCGACTGCGCGAGCTCGAAGCTGGTTTGCCGCGGATTCCGCTTCGGCCGCTGATTTGGTCACTGCCGGAGGTTATACCTCCCGCATGTAGGACGGAAAGCCCTGATCCGCACCGGCCGAAACGGGTGGCCTTTTTCTTAGGATGCGCGATGAGTGCATTGTTCGGAGATGTGAGCCGAGCCACGGTTAGGGTGCTCAGTAAGCTGGGCTGTGAGATAGTGGTTCCGAAGCAACAGCGCTGTTGCGGAGCACCCCATGCAGATCAGGGAGACAAGAACGCAGCCATCGCCCTAGCCAAACACAACATCGCTGTTTTCGAGCGGATCGGGGCGGATGCGGTGGTTGCCGACTGCGCCGCATGCAGTGCTTCGCTGAAGGAGTACGCGGAACTGTTGAGCACCGAGCCGGCCTTCGCAGAAAGGGCGCGCGCTTTTTCCGCAAAGGTGATGGATATAAACCAACTGCTGGCCTCTTTCATACCAGACAAGGCCGCTCTTCGGGAACTGCGCAAACGCGTAACATACCACAGCCCATGTCACCTAGCCCACGCTCAGGGGATATGCAAACACCCAAGATCGGTTTTAAAAGCCATACCGGGAGTGGAATTCGTCGAAATGGAAGAGGCGGAGTGGTGCTGCGGCAGTGCAGGGGCTTACATGCTTACCCATCCTCAGCGCTCTCAGGAGCTTATGGACAGAAAGATGCGGAACATTGCCGCCGCGAAGGCGGACATTGTAGCCACATCTAATCCCGGATGCCACATGCAGATTCGCATGGGATGCTTCCGGCACGGACTGCAAGTGGAAGTGAAGCACGTTGTTGAACTGGTTGATGAGGCGATGGAAGCACCACGCCCGTGCGGGAAAAAGACGAGCGTGTGAGGTTTTGACTGGAAGGAGAAGTTGCCGATGGTGAACGACAGGGCGATCAGCCGCCTTCAGACGATCGTTGGCCGCGAGCGGGTGCTTACCTCTTTGGAAGAGCGCACCGTATATGCTTACGACGGCACTTGGGCGCAGTGCCTGCCGGATGTTGTGGTCTCTCCGCAGAGCACGGAGGAGGTCGTGGAGATACTTCGCTTGGCCAACGAACTGCGGATACCGGTTGTTCCGCGCGGAGCCGGCACCGGCTTGTCTGGAGGTTCGGTACCGGTGGAAGGCGGCATCTGCTTGAACCTGGTCCGCATGAACAAGATTATCGAGATATCCCCGGAGGATATGGTGGCTGTGGTACAGCCTGGCGTTGTTAACGGGGTACTGCAGAGGGCCGTGGAGGAGCGGGGTTTGTTCTATCCGCCGGACCCAGCAAGCATGAACCAGTCCACAATCGGGGGGAACATCGCGGAGAACGCAGGTGGACCGAGATGCCTGAAGTACGGAGTGACCAGGGACTACGTAATGGCCCTGGAGGTAGTTCTTCCCACGGGAGAGGTACTGCGCACCGGAAGCCGCGCCCTTAAGAACGTTACCGGCTTCAACCTTGTTGGAATTTTTGTTGGTTCAGAGGGGCTTTTGGGCGTGATAACCGAGGCAACTCTGCGACTGATTCCGAAGCCGGCCGTCACTTTAAGCGCCATGGCGTTGTACCCAAAGCTGGAGGGTGCTTCGGAAACCATGGGAGCGGTTTTGCGGCGCGGCATTATCCCGTGTGCGCTGGAACTTATGGATGCCGCAACCATACACTGCGTAGAAGAACACGCCCATCTGGGGCTTCCTCAGGATGTGGAGGCTGTTCTGCTCATAAGCCAAGACGGCCCGGACCACGAGGTGGTTCTGCGCCAAATTGAGATTATCGCCGATGCGTGCCGCGAGAGCGGTGCCAGGAATGTTGAGGTGGCGGTCACACCCGAAGAGCACGAGGCGCTTTGGGCGGCGCGGCGGGCTGTATCGCCATCGCTGGCGCGCATGCGGCCAAACAAGCTCGGTGAGGACATCTCGGTGCCGCCGAGCAAGGTTACCCAGGCCCTCAAGGAGCTTCGCCGCATATCGGAGAAGTATCAGCTCCCAATTC
>JBMFPP010000261.1:0-4297 GCA_049969055.1 Armatimonadota bacterium
ATTCACCACATCGCCGGCATTGGCTTCGTAGCTCCCCACCTGAATATCCGCTCCAACAGCAGGAGGAGGCGGAGGAGGCGGCACTACGCCCTTAACCGTAATCTTGCCGTTGCCAAGCGTCAGGCCGGTCAGCACATTGCCAGCAGGATCGTTCAGATCCGCTGTCACCAATGTCAGCGCATACTCACCGGCCGCCAGGTCCGCCTTCAGCTTGATCGGAATCGTCAGAAGCGTTCCAGGACCATTGCCGCCGCTCGTCGCTACCACGCCGATGTTCGCTTCTCCGGCTACCCCAAGGTTCACCGCTATGAACCCTCCTGCCGGTATCACTCCGTACTTAACATCGGCCTCAGACGTCACGGCGCCAATGTCTCCAAACCTCAACAGCACCTGGGCGCCGGCCACGTTCTTCACCTTGTCGCTGACCTTCACCTCGACATTCACCACATCGCCGGCATTGGCTTCGTAGCTCCCCACCTGAATATCCGCTCCAGCTGCAGGAGGAGGCGGAGGAGGCGCGGCACCGGCAATGGTGATCTTACCGCCCACGGCCTTGGTAGCAATGATATTGCCTGCTGGATCGTTCAAATCAGCCGTCACCAGGTTCAGGGCATATACCGCACCCGGAACGGCGTTAGCCGGAACCTTCAACGGGATGGTTAAAAGCGTTCCAGGACCGTTGCCGCCGCTCGTTGCTACCACACCAATGTTGGCTTGGCCCGGAACGCCCAGGTTCACGGCTATGAATCCGCCAGCAGGAATGACTCCGTACTTTACGTCTGCCTCGCTCGTTACCGACAAGGCAGGCCCCCCAGCTGGAGTCACCGTGCTGAAATCCAACAGCACTTGGGCGCCCGCTACGTTCTTAACCTGGTCATCAACCTTGACCTCAACGTTAACAACGTCGCCCGGATTGGCGGTGTACTCACCAACGCTTACCGTCTGCGCAAACACAGGCACCGCCAGCAGCAACCCTAGCGCAACCAAACCCAGAATTCGTTTCACTTTAGCGTCACTCCCCTTTTCTTTGGTTTCTAGCAGCACCTGCCAGCCCATGGCCGGTGCTAACTATAAACCTCAGCTGAAGCATACCGGTCATGCACAAACCTCACAGCATTCCGTAGGGTTAGTTGTGCAGACCTGTTGCTTTTAGATACAGTTTGACACTCTATGCAGAAGTCCTTTAACTTCTGCCCATCTTTCAACCGCCTTCTCTCTGGCCAACCACCTCCTTTCTGTGGTGCTTTCCATTGAACCTGCCCTCCTAATCAGCCGGTCTGGCCAGGGCAGCAGAGAATTTTAGAGTGCCTTATGAGAGAAACTCCCGCAAGAAGTTTGACTGAACGCCAAAACTTCTTGAGCGCATAGGATTGACTCTACTGACGGCTGTTAAAGCAATCAATATAGAGGCAGGGAACACCAAGTATCCCCTTCCAAAGAGGAGGAATACAACGCGCCGCACGAAATTCCTTCCACCGCGCACGCATTTGGAGATAAGATTTTGCAACTCTCCACAACCGCACGAGAGCATGATCGAACCTCGTCGAGTCAAGCGCCCATCAAACTAAACCAGAAAAGCAAAAGCATTTGATTGCCTCTGGCCTGCGATCCGCCGGCCCCTCTGTCCAACGGGACGCCGCCTGACGAACGCCAAGCTCTCGCCCCAATCACATTCTCTATATACGCCCTTCTGCCCAGGAAGTCAAGAGCTTACTGGCATTATTCGACTATTCACTTCCAAATAGCCCTTCCACGCCCTCCAGCACAATCCTGCCGACCAAAAACAGCGGACGGCCGGTCAGTTCCACAGCTGTCCTCTGCCCACCTTCCAACTGCACCTGTCCTCCCAAAGCATCATATGCTTCCAGCTTGCCTTTCGAGGCCAACACCACGCTCGTCCGCACCCCGCTTGTCCACAGCACCGTTATCTGCTTTCCCTCCCGGTCGAACACCACACCGTACAAACCCTTCGGCAGTTCCATGCGCCGCTTGAACACAGCGCTGCCAACCACCGAAAGCAGGTGCACTGCCGCATTGTAAGCTGACTTCGGCTCCCAACTTCCCCATCGAACCATGCTGAAACCCGCCTCCACTGCATCCTCACCGCTCCAAGCAAAGCAGTGCCACACAATCAGCGGAACACCCTCGCTGAAACACATAAGCGCCGCGCGAACCAAATACCACGCCTGCAGATCTTCGCTAATCCCGCTCCAGTTACTGCTGTAGCCCCAACCGGCCGCCCAAACAAACGGCTTGTTCCCTCTGGCAAACCTGTCCACAAGCTCTTTTACGCGAGACAAATCCCTTAAAACGCTTTCGGGCGGCTCCGAACGCATCGGCTGAACGGCTATCGCATTCACGCTGTTCAACATTCCCCTTGCAAAAGCTTCGCGTAGATACTCCAAATCCACCCCCGAAAGTGCGCCGGATGAAACCAAAGCTCCCCGGTCCACCTCCTTTATGCGCCGAGAAGCCTCCTGCACCAGAAGCACGTACTCAGAGGGCCTAATCGGCCCGAACTCCCCACCAACATTCGGACGCTCCCAAACCTCCCACAAGCGCCACCTGCCTCTCAGCTGGCGCACAGCCGCGGCGCAAAACTCCCCAAACGCCGCTCGCGCTTCTGCGCTGGCAGCTGAACCGCCTTCGTACAGAGGATTGGAGCCGCCCAGCACTACCGCAACCTTTAGGCGTCTGCGGTCCAACTCTCGCACAAAAGCGGCGTATTTCTCAAACCGATACACGCCCCTCTCACGCTCCGCGTCTTTCCAAAAAACGTGCAAACGCACCCAGCGAAAACCAGCCTTGGAAACCCTGTCCGCCAAATCAGAGCCGCTTTCCAAAACGGGGATGTCCACACCCAATGCCTCTGCCAACCTGGGCGCGGGAAGTTCGCCATTAGAATGCTGAGCACCCAAAACACAGCTCAGCACCCATACAAAAAGAACGACCAAAACCCTCAAATGCCGAGCGCCGCTTGACATCCTTCCGCACCCAGTGGTAGAATTTCCGTTGCCGGCGGAGCGATGTCCGAGCTGGCTGAAGGAGCACGCCTGGAGAGCGTGTATGGGGGCAACCCCATCGTGGGTTCGAATCCCACTCGCTCCGCCATTTCTTCTTCCCTAACTCTTTATTTCGACCTTCGCTTGCTTCCCGATAAAGTATTCTCTCCCGAAAACCCCGTACCTTGCAAAACCATCAAGCAAATGCCGCCAACCAACCACCAGGTTTTTGTAAACTGCCGCGCTGAACCGTACCGAAGCAAAAAGCAGGTGTCCCTTATTCTCCGAAACGCGTCCCCCGGAGAAACTCGGCAGGTGATGAATTCGGCGCCGAAATTCAAAGATTGGGGGCAAAAGAGGCGAAAATAAAAACAGCCCGGCTGGGGTGCAGCCGGGCCCGAGAGGGAAGGTCTGTGCACCAGGTCATGGCAGGGAAGAGGATGAAGTATTGCTCAAGCCTACCCCGCTCGCTGGCACCACTTACTATGACGCAGAAGTTCCCAAAAAGTTACGCGTTTGTGCACTCAAATTTTGCAGTAATTTTGTGTGACCTCCCGCCCAACTCAGGCGTCAACTTTACTGGCAAGAGGTTTTCAGCGTTCAGTTGGTTGTTTATTCGCCAAAACTTTCGAAGGTGAAGCAAACAAAGCCATGAACTCTTTAAGTGAGCAGATCTTCCACTGCAAATTCAAAAACTTGGAGGGGGTTCAAACTACGTCTAGCTTGCATTCCGCGGTTCACATGCTGAGCCGAATTGTGCTCTTAGCAGTTCTATGGGCCGGCTTCGTCCCCGCGAAGGCTTCTTCTGCTCCGGAACCCGACCGCCAGATACCCTTCAAGGTCAGCAGCGTCAGGCTGGCTGGCTTCCTCCAACCGAGAATTATCGCCAACGCCAGATCCCGCCTCCTAGCCATAGACGAGGGCGCTCTGCTGGCCGGTTTCGAGCGCCGACCTGGCACCCAAGCTTGGATAGGAGAGCACGTCGGCAAGTGGCTGCATGCCGCATCAATTACGTGGGCATACACCGGCGACCCATCACTGCGTGCCAAGATGGACCGCGTGGTGAACCGCCTCCTCAGAACCCAAAAACCCGACGGCTACCTGGGAACATATCTCGACAAAGATCGCTGGACGAGCTGGGACGTGTGGGTTCACAAATACGTTTTGATCGGCCTGCTCAGCTACTACGAGCGCACAGGAGAACCACGCGCATTGGACGCCGCACGCAGAATCGGCGACCTGCTGGTCAGCACCTTCGGACCTGGAAAGCGCGACATCATTGCTTCCGGTGAGCA
>JBMFPP010000262.1:0-4282 GCA_049969055.1 Armatimonadota bacterium
GTTCAAGACCACGTTGCTCCACACACAACCAGCAACCTTCTGTATCGGGCGGCTTTGAGGGACGAGGCGCGTTCTGTATACGCCGGCCTCATTCACGTGCGCCCGGAAGCGGTAAGGGCAGATGCATACCAAGCGAACCGCAACCTGCTTCTGAGCAAGGAGGCCCGAGCCGATTCTCTCCCCAAACTGGAGATCGAAACGGACGATGTGCGGTGCACGCACGGAGCCACTGTTGGTCCCGTTGACGAGGAGCAGGCTTTCTACTTGATGAGCCGAGGTCTTTCCAAAGCCGAGGCGGAGCGGATGATCGTTGAGGGGTTTTTCGAGGATGTGATAACTTCTGTCGGTGAAGAGATGGTTCAAAACAGCGTTCGCGGCCGCCTTCTAACAGCAATGGAAGAAGAATAGGAGGTTTACAGTGGGAAAGTTTGTGACTGTGGGCAGAGCCGAGGAGTGGGTTCCTGATGAGGTTAAGGCAGTTGAAGTGGAGGGGCGGCGCATTGCTCTGTGCCGCGTTGGCGATGAATTTTTCGCCGTTGACGATTTGTGCACCCACAACGAAGGCGCATTAAGCGAAGGAGAGTTGATCGAAGGATACGAGATAGAGTGCCCTTACCACGGCGCGCGGTTCAGCCTGCGCACCGGTGAGGCTTTGTGCCTTCCGGCCACGGAACCGGTGAAAACCTACCGGGTGCAGGTTGTGGACGGCAGAGTACAGGTGGAGGTTCCCTAAGATGCGCGGAGCTGTCAGCAAGTTGCCGCTGGCGTCTGTGCCGAAGCACGGAAGCCTCGACGTGCAGTCGATCAGGAAGGATTTTCCAATCCTGTCCAGCCTAGTGCACGGCAAGCCGCTTGTTTATCTTGACAACGCGGCCACAACCCAGAAGCCTCGGCAGGTAATAGAGGCGCTTGTCAACTTCTACGAAAAGCACAACGCAAACGTTCACAGAGCGGTTTACCAGCTTGGTGAAATAGCAACCGATCAGTACGAGGAAGCACGCCGCAAAATTGCCGATTTCATCGGGGCAGACGATCCGGCTACGGTGATTTTCACCCGCAACGCTACCGAGGCTATAAACTTGGTTGCTCATTCTTGGGCCTTTAGGAACCTGAAAGAGGACGATGAGATTCTGCTTTCCGAAGCGGAGCACCATTCGAACTTGGTTCCATGGCAGATGGCCGCGGGCGCAACCGGTGCCAAACTGCGCTTTATCCGCATAACTGAGGAAGGAGATTTGGATCTCGAACACGCCGCAGGCCTTATCAACAGCCGCACCAAGATTGTTGCTGTGTGGCATGCTTCCAACGTACTTGGCTCCATTTCGCCGGTGCAAGAGCTTGCCCGAATGGCACATGAACACGGCGCAGTTATGCTGGTTGACGGTGCTCAGAGTGTTCCGCACATGCCGGTGAATGTTGCGGATCTGGGGTGCGACTTCCTCGCCTTTTCGGCTCACAAGATGCTGGGACCAACAGGTATCGGTGTGCTGTGGGGCCGCAGAGAGCTTCTGGAGTCCATGGAACCGTTTCTGGGCGGCGGGGATATGATCCGCCAGGTTTGGTTGGACCGTGCTTCGTGGAACGAAATCCCCTGGAAGTTTGAGGCCGGCACGCCCAACATCGCCGATGCTGTTGCTTTTGGAGCAGCAGTGGATTACCTCAGCAGACTTGGCATGCACGCAGTCCATGCCTACGAACAGGAGCTCGCTTCATATGCGCTGGAACGGCTGAGCGAGGTGCCTGATATCACCGTGTACGGCCCGCGGGACCCGCGCCGGCGGAGCGGTGTTGTTTCTTTCAACATTGCAGGTGTCCACCCGCACGACGTGGGAACCGTACTGGACCATGAGGGGGTTGCTGTTCGTGCCGGGCATCACTGCTGTCAACCGCTTATGAGGAAGCTCGGTGTTAGCGCCACCGCCAGGGCTAGCTTCTACATCTACAATACTCTTGAAGAAGTTGATATACTTGTAGAAGCTTTGAATAAAGTGAGAAAGGTTTTTGGCGGTGGATCCTTTGGAAGATCTCTATAGAGAGCTTATTTTGGACCATCACAGGAATCCGAGAAACTACGGGGAGCTGGAAAATCCAGATGTTAGGGTTGAAGGTGCCAATCCGCTTTGCGGGGATGAAGTTCTCTTGACTATGAACGTTGACCGTGGACGCATAAAGCAGGTGCGGCTCAAGAGCATTGGCTGTTCCATAAGCCGTGCGTCTGGCTCGATGATGACCGAGGTCGTGAGCGGAAAAACCCTTGATGAAGCGCGCCGCTCAGCCAATCTCTTCAAAGAGATGATGCTCGGAAACGGAACCGCGGCCGATCTCCCAGAGGATATGGGGGATTTAGAGGCGCTTGAGGGTGTTAAAAAGTACCCTGTCAGGGTTAAGTGCGCTCTGCTGGCTTGGAACACCCTGCTGGAGGGTTTGAATCAGGCTGAGAAGAAAAATTCTGACCAAGAAGTTTGATGTTCGATCAATTTCTTGCTTGTTTGTCAAAACTTCTTGCAGTGGATGAAATGCTGTGCGGCTTTCAAGAGTATTGTGCATATTGCTGAAAGGAATTTCCGTTTATGTGGACCGAGGAAGATATCAAGGAAGCATTGAAGGATGTTTATGACCCTGAGCTTGGCATCAATATAGTGGATTTGGGGCTGGTTTACGGTGTCGATATCAAGGACCGAGATATAACCGTTCGCATGACGCTTACAAGCCCGATCTGCCCGCTTGGCCCGGAGCTGGTGGAGAGCGTGAAGAGAGTGCTGAGCCGCCTGCCGATGGTTGGCAGTGTGAATGTGGAGCTCGTCTGGAAGCCCCGCTGGGACCCGCATAAGATGGCCAGCGAAGAGGCCAAAATGGAGCTTGGTATCTACTAACTCCCCCTTGCTCTCTGCAAACAGCAGGAAGCGGATGGTTTGTGTAGAAGCAACCAGTGGAGCGGCCGCACAGCCGCTTAATTATGCGCGCCGGCTTACGCTGAGATAGGATCGGCTTCAGCCGGGAAAGGAGGGGTATATGAAGAGAAAACTGGCCATCCGCTGTTTGCTGTTGGCGGTTCTTGCGGCGGCGGCCTCCACAGCAATGGCGGCAGACATCGTAACTTTGCCCACGGCAAACCAGCTTAAGGCGGATCAGCTGGAAATCGCCTATTACCGACTTGACTTGGATTTCAAAAATCCCGCTGCTCCTGGGAAAGCCAACCTTACAACCGTTTATTGGGGCGTAACCGACAGACTGGAGCTGGACGCCTGGTGGTACGATCCAGAAAAGGGCGGCAGTGACTTGGCCCTCAACGCTTCGTTCCTCGTAATTCCTGAGGGCGATGTTATGCCCGCCGTGGTGGTTGGGGCGCAGGATATCACCACAGCACTGCCCACGGGCAAGCTGTCTTGGTACGCGGCCGCCGCCAAAAACGTGGTTATGAACAGAACAAGCAGGTTTTTCCCGGTGGTTCGCCTGCACGGAGGTGTCGGTACCAAGCAGAACAACGGGATTTTCGGCGGAGTTCAGGCACTGATAACGCGGAACCTCGGAGCAGTTGTGCTTTACTCCAGCAATGAGGCTCTTTTGGGAGGCCGCAACTGGATCACTGGGCTCACTTACACCTTCCCCAAAACCCCTTTAGTTTTAAAGTTCGGCACGCTGGGTAGGCACAATTGGTTCGGTGCGGCCTACACCATATCTATCCCTCCCGGCCGCTGATTTTGTGTGAGCCGCGGGCATAGGTTGTCTGCGGCTCTCCCCAAAACTGCATGGATACGAAGCACCCCGCTCTGGAAGCTTTTTGCAACCATCCAATTCCTTCTCTCGTCTAAGATGGCGAACGAAGCGGTAGGGGCTGCTTTCAATTCGTTGGTCCCCTAATCTGATGCAGGCCTACCTCTTTAACGCAGCGTTGGTTAGTAAAGCATCCCCAACATCTTCGAGGAGAGAGATTATGAGATATTGGACACTTGCAGTGGCCGGACTGGCCGCTTCGGTGTGGCTGGCCTACTCCACTTTGGCCCAGCCCCAGCCCGAACCCAGAGAGGAACCCGCTAGAGATGCTCGGCGGGATTTTCCTCCAAGGCCGGGCTTTGTACCTATGCCGCCAATTCTGAGGGTTCTCGATGCTAACGGTGACGGCGAGCTTTCGGCTGTTGAGATCGACAATGCGCCCAAGGCACTTAGAACCCTCGATCGAAACGGCGACGGCAGAATTACCCGAGAAGAGATGGGTGTTCCGTTCGGACCGCCGTCTAGGGAGGGGTTTCGCGATATTCCACCGGAGGCTATGAGCAGACCG
>JBMFPP010000263.1:0-4260 GCA_049969055.1 Armatimonadota bacterium
GAGTACCGGCGTGTGCTTACATGAACTGCCGCAGGTACTGCGCACACTTCGGCAGTTCCACCGCCGGATCGCCGGGAATGCCGCATTCGAGCGCCATGTAGTTGGCAAAACCGACCTCTTTCAGCGCGGCAAAGCCGGATTTGAAGTCGGTGTGTCCATAGCCTGGTAGGAGTCTTGTGCTGTCGGCAAGGTGTACGTGTGCAATCCAGTTCCCCGCCTCGCGGATGGAGTTCGGTATATCCATCTCTTCTATGGACATGTGGAAGAAGTCGGCCATGATTTTTACGTTTGGACTGCCGATGCGCTGGCAGATGTCCACCGCATCCTGCAGTCGCCGCAGTAAGTGGGTTTCGTAGCGGTTTAGAGGCTCGAGTAGGAGTATGGAGCCGACCTTTTCAGCGTGCTTTGCGAGCGGCTCGAGGAGTTTAAGCAGAAGCTCTTTTTCAAGCTCCACTGCGGACTTGTAGGGAGAAAGGTCCGGTATCCTCGGTGGACCGAAGATGGGGACAGTGATCAAACCGACGGCGCCGATATCAGCGGCCGCGGAGAGCAGTCTTTTGATGTCTTCAACCGCTTTCTCGCGCTCGGCTTTGTTCGGATCCAGCAGGCATCCACCGTAGCCGGCGCATACGGTGGACGGCTTCACTTTTGACTTCTCTGAGGCTTTGTTGATTTCATTTACGCGTTCCCACAGGTTGCTTCCCCAAAACTCGATACCGTCGTAGCCGTACTTCTCCAAATTCTCGAGCTTCTCCTCAAGGGAGCTGCCGGGTACCATACCTTCCTGACAAGCCAGCTTCACCGAGGCATCTCCTTTCTTTTGTGAGTGAAGAGTTTGCCGAAGCCAAAACAAGCTTTTCGGCGGGCGGAAGCCGCCGGATTCACCTGAGCCATTCTATGAGTGGAGCGAGCCTGGTGTCAAGCTTTTTGAGCGGCTGAGTTCCGCCCGTATCAAGCGTACGCTCTGCAGATTGACTCCCGTCTCGGAGCGAAGGTATACTCGGGAGGGCAGAGGTGGATTGGTGGTTTTGTTGCAGTATAGTCGGTGCGCATTCTTTGTTAACAGTGTGGGAGGGTTGGGAGCGTGATGGGCCTGTTCGCGGAGTTCGTTGGAAAGAACCAGGTCCAAGCAACGCTGGCGCTTGCGGCTGCCGTTTTGGTGCTGGCTGCGGCGCTGGTGGCAAATGCTTGGGGGCTTTATAGGGTGCGGCGAAGGTACTCGGTACTTCTCAAGGGGGCGTCCGGAGAGGATTTGGAGGAGACCCTCAAGCGATTTGCAGATGCTGCTGTTGAAGCCCGCACCCGAGCAGAGAAAGTTGATGAGCGCCTTTCGACGTTGGTCCAGCAGGTTCAATGCTGTGCACAGCGCTTTGGGTTTGTTCGGTTTGATGCGTTTGAGACGGTCAGCGGCCGCCAGAGTTTCTCTCTGGCGCTTCTTGATGCGAATGGCAATGGTGTGGTGATAACCACGCTGTACGGCCGGGATTCGTGCCGAGTATACGGCAAGCTGGTGAAGGAGGGAAATGCGGAGGCGCTGACAGACGAGGAAAAGCAGGCGATTGCGCTGGCGATGGGGAAAGGGATATCGTAGCTTAGAGGTCTGGAGGGCAGAGAGTCTAAATGCTGAAAGACAGGTTTGCTTTGGGATTGGATTTTGGCACTGAGTCGGCCCGAGCTCTGGTGGTGAACGTTTCCAACGGCGAAGAGGTGGGGCAGGCGGTGATGGATTATCCGCACGGTGTAATCGACGAGCGCCTGCCGGATTCGGATGTGGTTCTGGAGCCGGAATGGGCACTACAGGATCCGCAGGACTACGTTGAAGTGCTTCGCCGGATTGTGCCCGAAAGTTTGAGGGAAGCAGGGGTTTCTCCGGAGCAGATAGTAGGCGTTGGGGTGGATTTTACGTCGTGCACCGTGATGCCCACGGACGAGGAAGGCGTGCCTTTGTGCATGTACGAGGATCTTCGCCTTCAGCCGCACGCTTGGCCCAAGCTTTGGAAGCACCACGCCGCCGCGCCGGAGGCAGAGGAAATAACAACAAAAGCTTTGGAGCGCGGCGAGCGGTTTTTAGAGCGCTACGGAGGTAAAATATCTCCCGAATGGTTGTTTCCGAAAGCGCTTCAGGTTTTGAGAGAGGCTCCAGAGATATATCAGCGCGCCGCTAAGTTCATCGAAGGCGGTGATTGGATTGTGATGCAGCTTACCGGCCGAGAGCGGCGCAGTGCATGCCAAGCTGGCTATAAGGCTATGTGGGACCGCGATGAGGGATATCCTTCGCGGGATTTTCTGGCCGCGGTGGATCCGCGGTTTGTTGATATGGTGGACGGCAAGCTGGCGTCGGATGTTTACCCGATGGGCACCTGCGCTGGAGAGGTAACGCCGGAAGCGGCAGATGCCTACGGCTTGCGTGCTGGTACGCCGGTGGCAGTGGCTGTTATCGATGCGCACGTTGCCGCACCGGCTGCTGGGGTTGTGCGCCCGGGGCAGATGCTAATGATAATGGGCACCTCGCTTTGCCATATGGCCCTGCACGAAAAGAAGCTTCCGGTGAAGGGTGTGGCCGGAATAGTTGCAGACGGGATTATCCCAGGCTTCTACGGATATGAAGCCGGTCAGGCGGCGGTTGGGGATATTTTCGTTTGGTACGTTCGCACAGGGGTGCCGGCGGCTTATGAGCAGGAGGCCTCTGCGCAAGGCAAGACGGTGTACGCCCTTTTGGAGGAGAAGGCGGGGACCCTGCGGCCCGGACAGTCCGGTCTGCTGGCGCTGGATTGGTGGAACGGGAACAGGTCTATTTTGATGGATGCATCGCTCAGTGGGATGCTTTTGGGTTGCACGTTGGACACGAAGCCGGAGGAGATATACCGCGCCCTTATTGAGGCAACCGCCTTTGGAACGCGCGTGATCATTGAGAACGTGGAGGCGCAGGGAATATCCGCGGAGGAGCTTTATGCGTGCGGCGGGTTGGCGGAGAGAAATCCGCTTCTGATGCAGATATACGCCGATGTTTTGGGCCGAGAGATCCGTGTGGCCCGTTCGTCTCAGGCGTGCGCTTTGGGCGCCGCGATGTGGGGGGCAGTGGTAGCTGGAGCTGAGCGCGGCGGGTACGACACCATACAGCAGGCGGCCGAGAAGATGTCAGGCGTGCGCGAGAAGGCCTACGAGCCTAGAGCCGATGCACACTCCGTTTATACGGAGCTGTACCGAGACTATGTTGCACTTCACGATTATTTTGGCCGCGGCGGGAACGACGTGATGCGGCGCTTGAAGGCGCTTAGGGAGCGGGTAAGCAAGCTTGAATCTTGGTGGAAACCGTGCGGTTAGGGAAGCGGGTTTTTTTCAAGTGGATGGCAGGTGAGAGGTATTTATGCGGGTAAGGCGAGCACTTATAAGCGTTTATGACAAGCGTGGCGTTGTTGAGTTTGCTCGGGGTTTGACGGAGCTGGGGGTGGAGATCATATCCACAGGCAACACGGCTAGGGAGCTTACATCCGCCGGAATTCCAGTGATTCCGGTCGACCGCGTGACGGGATTCCCGGAAATGCTGGACGGCCGGGTGAAAACTTTGCATCCGGCCGTTCATGCTGGCATTTTGGCGGATAGGTCGCGGCCCGACCATATGATGGCCCTTGAGAAGAGCGGGATTACTCCCATCGACTTGGTGGTATCAAACCTGTACCCGTTCAGGGAGACGGTTGCCCGCCCCAGTGTCACTGTTGCGGAAGCAATGGACAATGTGGATATTGGTGGTCCGGCAATGATACGCGCCGCGGCTAAAAACTGGGCGTCTGTTGGGGTTGTGGTAGATCCAAACGATTATTCTGAGGTGCTTAGGGCGCTCGAGGAGAACGACGTTTGCCTGCCCGATGAACTGCGCTTCCGGTTGGCCGCGAAGGCGTTCGCACATACCGCCGCTTACGATGCCGCGATAAGCTCTTACTTCGAGTCGATGGGGGAGGGCATTCCGCCGCAGACTCTGGTTATGGAGTTCCACAAAACGCGGGACCTGCGCTACGGCGAGAACCCACATCAAAGGGGCGCCTTCTATGCGCATCCAAATCCGCCTCGGGGAAGTGTGGCCGTAGCACGTCAGATATCCGGAAAAGACTTATCGTTCACGAATATCCTCGATCTGGATGCCGCTTTGGAACTGGTGAAAGATTTCGACAAGCCTGCGGCGGCCATCATAAAGCACACCAATCCGTGCGGGGTGGCCGTGGCAGACACTTTAGTGGAGGCGTTCATCTCGGCTCGCGAAGC
>JBMFPP010000264.1:0-4257 GCA_049969055.1 Armatimonadota bacterium
GATCCCCACCAAAGAAAGGCCTGCAGGTGCGTGGTTAGCAAAGACATCGGTTGGTACAATACGTGCTTGTTTGGCTGCCAGTACTGCTACGCAACAAGAAGTTCTGACAAACAACGAAGACTGATTGAACGCCAACTCTTCTTTCCGGAAAACCATGGATACAACCAGAGCCGCTGTTATAACTTCTCCGAAAAACCTAGAAGTACTTGAACTGAAAATGCCTCCGCTTCCGGATGGCGGGGTTCTACTGCAGGTGCTTCTAACCGAGGTCTGCGGCACTGACGTTCACCTGCTGAACGGACACCTCCCCGAGGCTCCCTACCCTCTCATCCCCGGGCATTTTGCCGTTGGGCGTGTGCTGGAAACCCGCGGGGATGTTCGCGGTGCCGAGGGCAGCCCCATTGAGTGCGGTGAGGTCGTCACCTTCTTGGATGTTTATGGGACCTGCGGGCAGTGCTGGTTCTGCCAGGTTGCCCGCGCCAGCACAAAGTGCCCCAACCGACGCGTTTACGGCATCACCTTTGGCCTGCAGGACGGCATTCACGGTGCTTGGAGCGAGCTGATGCACCTTAAGCCCGGCACCAGGATTGTTCCACTGCGCGGTGTTTCTCCAGAAACGTTCATGGGTGGAGGCTGTGGCTTTGTTACTGCACTCCATGCCGTTGAAAGAGCCGGCATTCAGTTAGCTGACACCGTAGTGGTGCAGGGAAGCGGTCCCGTAGGTGTTAACGCGGCTCTGCTTGCGCGAATGAAGGGTGCCGCAGAAGTCATCCTTATCGGCGCTCCCAAAGCCCGACTTGAAATCGGGCTTCAATTCGGGGCTGACCACGTGGTGGACGTAAGCGCCACCACCTCAGACGAACGCGCGGCTTTAGTGCGTGAATTGACCGAGGGACGCGGAGCCGACGTTGTTATTGAAGCCACCGGAAACCCAAACGCCATTCCGGAGGGGCTGATGATGGTCAGGGACGCCGGCACCTACGTGGTAGCTGGTCAGTACACGGATGCCGGCGATGTCACTGTTAACCCGCACCAGCTTTTGAACAGGAAGCACGTGGATGTCCGCGCTGTTTGGGGAATTGACTACGGTCACTTGCACAGAGCCATCCGCCTGATGAAACGCTACGGCGGCGAGGTCAAGTGGGAAAGCTTGATCAGCCGAACTTATCCGCTTTCGCAGGCGCGGGCCGCGGTCGAAGATGTATCCAACGGCAGGGTAATGAAAGCGGCTTTGGCTCCAACCCAATCAGAATGAGTCCCTTCAGCTTCGGTTTTGGCTAGGCTTTATCAAACGCCGCAAGCCTTGCGTCCGCTTCGTCTTGTGAAAGGCCGGAAACCGACAAAACCTTGTTGCGTGATTTCTGGCCGCTAACCAGCTCAATCTGGCTTGTGCGGACTCCCAATGCTTCTGCCACAAGATCGATACATGCTCTGTTGGCGGCGCCTTCGACCGGCGGAGCTGTAACGCGGATGATCAAAACGCCGTTGCTCCACTTTGCCACTTCGTTGCGGGATGCCCGAGGCTGAACGCGCACATTTATAGTTGCAGAATCCATATGCCCTAAAAATATCCGGAGGGGGTTGTCCCCTCCGGAAAAACTTCACTCGCTTAGATCTTCCATGAATGGAGTGGTGTCGTAAAGATCAGTCCAAACAGAAGGTCTGCTGTAAGCGTCCGGATTGCGGGCCTGAACGCACTTTCGGCACCGCATCTGAACACGGATATCTTTCATCGTTCTTGGGAAGTTAGTCAATACACCGCCGCAAAGAGAGCACCTCGGTGCATCTTCGAAGGGCATGCGATCGCCTCCGTTTCGATGTTTTGGTTTCGAGCGCTATTCCAAGCAAAAATAGATACCCCATAACCCAAAGATGCGTCAAGAGGGTGGGAGCGCTTCTGTCGGGAAAAAAATGGTTTTTTTGAAGAAGATCAAAAATAGAGGCCTGACCCAAATTGGACAGATGCTATTTGGTGAGTTTGCATCCGGGCAAGAAGAGGAGGGCTGTTTGTACCATTACTCCACGATCTTAACAACGAGTATTGCTATGTCGTCCCGCAAATTTCCACCGCAGAATGTCATAACCCTCCGGTAAAGCCTCTCAGCGATTTCCTGAGCCGGACGGGTGCGGTTCCTGATCACGGCGGCACCCATGCGTTCCAACCCAAACTGCTCTGTTTCCCTGCGCGCTTCGGTAACACCGTCGGTGTAAAAGACCAAGACATCGCCCTTTTTCAATTCTATGGTTGTCTCAGAATAATCGGAATCTTCCATTAACCCGAGCAGAAGTCCTGTTCCGGAAAGCTCGGTAAGCTGGCCGGACTCCGTAACATGAAGGGGCGGAACGTGGCCGGCGTTTGCATAGGTCAGGGTCTTTCCCTTTGTATCCAGCACTCCGTAGGCCAGACTTATGAAAACCTCCAGCGGAGTCTCTTTTATAAGCAGAGAGTTGGCGGCGCTCAGAACCCGCTTGGGAGACGGATCATCATGGCACAGCGCGCGGATGTAGTTGCGGCCCATGGCCGCATGCATTGCCGCAGGTATCCCGTGGCCAGATACATCAGACACTGCTATACCAATGCACGACCTGCCCAAGTGGAAAACGTCGTAGTAGTCGCCGCCAACCTGGGACGATTGAACGTTCTTTTCTCCTATGTCAATGCCGGGAACGGATGGTAATTTCCTGGGCATGAGGGCGTTTCGCGTGATCTGAGCAATACGGCTTTCCTCATCAAAATGTTTCGCGTTTTCGATGGCAACCGAGAGCTGTCTCGCAATTGTGGTTACCAACTCCAGGTCTCCCTGCGTGAACACGCGGTTTGGCGACGTGCTGGTAATGTTAAGCACCCCTAAAACTTGACGGCCTGATACCAACGGCACCGACATAGACGAAACTATCTCAGGGCGGTTGGCCAAAAGCTTAAATCTCGGGTCTCCGATCGCGTTGCCCAGCAACAATGGTTCGCGGTGTACTGCCACCCAACCCGCAATGCCTTCACCGAGCGGTACAACCGTTCGCCTAACCAGCCTCTGCGGTATTCCATGGGCTACTTCCAGCCTAAGGCCATCTTTGTTGGGGGTGACGAGCATTACAGATCCGGAATCGGCACCCATTACAGAAACAGTCTCCTCCAATGCCAAATCTAGCAGTTCGTGCAGGTTCAGCGTAGATGCTACCACTTGGCTGACTCTGTAAAGAGCTGAAAGCTCGCGTGCTCTCTTCTCTGCTTCGGAGAAGAGCAGTGCGTTTTCAATTGCTACCCCGATTTGGCGGCAGATACTGCTCAGCACCCGGTGCTGTCTTTCATCGAAAACAAGCTCGTCGCTTAAGTTTTGGAGGTAGAGTGCGCCTATAAGCCTTCCCTTGGCGGCAAGGGGTATTAGCTTGGCTCCGCGCACATCCAAAATCTGGGCAAGCCTTCCGAGAACGGGAGAGGTCGCTCCTTGATCCGGCAGGGTCAAAATCTCTCCAGCGGTTAAACGCTGCCAAAGCTCATCGTTGATGGCATTGATCGGGATTCTAAGGGCCTGCAGTCTTTGACGCGCCCTCTCTGAGAGGCCCGAGCAGAGTGCGCATGTGATTTCTGGCTTCACCCGGCTTTTCAGAAAGAAACAGCAGATATCCGCTCCGGTGACAGCCAGCACCTTTGATGCCGCAACCTCAAGCACCTCGTCGAGGTCCAGAGAAGCGGTTGCCGTGGCTACTTCGTGCAACACGGCAAGCTCCATAGCCGCGTCTCTCTGCTCCGATCTCCGCCAGGCTTCTTCCACAGCCGGGGCAACTCGGGCACCGAAAGCCGTAAGCAGGTCCAAATCTTTTTGGGTGAACGGCTGGCCGTCTGGGCGGCTGTGCACTGTAATCGAGGCGATGCACCGCCCTGATGTCGGGGATAGGATCGGCACAGAGGCGAAACTGTTTGCTTCACCAACCGCCGCGGTTTCTTGCGGGGAAAGGTTATCGGCAACAACCGGCACTGCACTCTGTACGACTTTTCCCAGCGCGCCCTCCCCTATCGGTACGGACACCTTCATAAGCTGTTGCGCGCCCGGTCCGCCGGATACCGCCGCCGGGATTAAAGATTTCCCGCTCACCAGCCTCAAAACGCCGCTGGATGCTCCCACAGCGCGCACCGCCGTGTCGATGATGGTTTGAAAAACCTCCTCTGGGCTAGCGTTGGCGGCCGATGCCGATTCGATCTGGTTGGCCGGTGGTGCTTCCTGACTCGAAATTCTTTGCGCTTCGTATGGTGAGGTCCCG
>JBMFPP010000265.1:0-4253 GCA_049969055.1 Armatimonadota bacterium
ATGTGGCATCCACTGGCCGAGCGAATCGCCGACCGCAGTGAGAGCGAGGTTTTGGGTGCATCTCTGAAGTCGGTCTTCGAACCGCTTGGTTTTTCCGCCGAGCTTGACTCGCTGTTCAAACAGGCTCTCTCCGGAAAGGTTATCACAGACGTGGAGCTGCAGGCGCGTATGCCGGAGGGTCGAACCTCGGCGTACAGCGCTTCGGCTGCCCCGGTGTACTCCGAAAGCGGAGGAGAGCGCCCTTCCGGCGTTGTGATAGTTCTTCACGACGTCACCGAGCGCAGGCGCTCGGAGCTGGAGCTGGCCCAGCTCAACCAGCGCCTTTTGGATGCTGAACAGCAGAAGAAGCGCTTCTATAGGGAGGTTATCAGGGCGGTTACCAACGGAAAGCTCCACTTGGTGGAGCCGCACGAGATACCAACGTCCGGCGAGAAGGTTCTGGACGAACCTGTCAGGAATGCGGAGGAGTGCACGCTTACGCGCAGGCGCATTCGGGAAATCGGCCGGCAGGCCGGTTTATCTCCCGATGATGTAAGCGATTTAGAATCTGCCGTCGGGGAGGCGTTGGTGAACGCTGTAAAGCACGGTGTGGATGCTCGGTGCACGGTTTTTCTCAACGGCGAAAGAATTTCAGTGCGCGTGGTGGACCGCGGGCGCGGCATACGGCCGGAAGATCTGCCGGCATCTGTCCTCAGGCCGGGCTTTTCCACAACGGTTTCCATGGGCATGGGGTACACCATAATGCTCGAAACTGCCGATCAGATATGGCTCAGCACGGGTCCGGATGGAACCACAGTTCAGTTGGAAAAAGCTATCAATCCGGAGGCACGTCCGGAGCCGCCCGTAAACGCCGCTCTCCGAAGATTGTGGAGCCAAGTCAACTAGGTGAAAAATTGATTTCTGGGAGCTTGGGTTGGTGGTTGCAAAATGAAGCTGATGATTCTTCCCGCTGCGGTGCTTTCCGCGGTTCTTGCTTCTCAAACCGTTGAAAACCCTTTGTTTGATTTTGGGCAGAGCGGCCCGCAGGCCTGGGTTTTGGAAGGCGGCAGGGGCTTTTGGGATTCTGGGCGCACAAAGGGCCGAGCGGTGTGCGTGGAAGGAACCGGCGATGACTCCAGCTACTGGCGAAGCACCAGCTTCGCGCCGAAAGCAGGTCAGCTTTACAGGCTTTCGTTCTGGATGAAGGGTGAGGGCGCCGGAGGGTGCGCGATTGCCGGTTTGAATACAGCCAACCGCGATTTTGGTCTTTCCAAGGAGTGGACAAAGCACACATTCATTTTCCGCGCTCCGGAAGAGCAGGGGAATGTATTTCTTAGAGTTGGTCAGTGGCATGTTAACGGCCGGGTTTGGTTTGATAATTTGACCGTCGCTCAGCTCATCCCGATTCACCGAAGGGCTAACGGTTTTGTTCTTGGTGTCGGCGAGAGGGTTGTCAGCGATACCTACACTTTCGAGGCACAGCTGTGGGGCGAAAGCGGCAACTACTCAAGGCCTCTTGTGAGGCATTCCGCCGGGTTTAATACCGACCGTTGGACGTTCAGCGAGGGGCAGTACGTAGTTTACCGCCACGAACTCGGGACGGTTCGCCAAACTTCGGGCCGGGTTTCGCTGAGCGTGCGGTACCACGTTTCCGGCGCCTGCGAAGTTGAGGCAAGCCCTGACGGTGCCTCTTGGCATCCTGTTGGCCGCATCACAGGTGTGCAAACCGAGGAGTTTACGGTGCCTGAAAGGATTTATCCGGCTCGTGCTGTTTGGATAAGACTGCGTGCCGGAGACGGTGCCCAGTTTCAGGTTCACGGATACAGCTACACCGCCAAGCTCGAAAAAACCGCATCATCTGCAGACGGAGCCACCAGGTTTGCGGAGGTTCTTCGGACTTCTTCCAGCGTGAAAGCAGAGCTTGTGGATTTGGGCATGCTCAGGCCTGGTGATGGAAACACAGTTCGCTTGGTGGTATCGGGTCACACTAAGCCTCTGGTTGCCAAGGTTTCGGTGACTGAGCCCGAAGTGAGGCGCGCGCATGTATTCACCGCCGATGTGCCAGCCGGCCCGCGCCGAGTGAGCGTTTCCGTGCCTTACGAGCTGGAGAAATCCGGCGAAGGGCAGGTTCGCATTGCTTTGGTGTCTGGGCGTACGGAGCTTTGGTCGGCGGCTGTAAATTACACTGTTCCGCACTTGTACGCGGCCGATTACGGATACTCCATCGCTTCTTCCAAAGAAGCCGATGTTTGGTGGTGCGAGGCCGCGTACAAGGTGTCGCGGGAGCGCCCCGCACCGAAAACATTGAAGCGGGAGGTTGTTTTGGAAGCCGCCAAGGGGGAGTATGAGCCGGTGCAGGTGGTTCTGCGGCCAAAGCGCGCCCTGCGGGGGATATCTGCAACAGTTACCGATTTCCGGTCTGCCAGCGGTTTGATACCGAGCTCTAACGTTAGCATCCGATTGGTGGATTATGTAAAAGTAACCGTTCCCACAGACTCGTTCGGCGCGGTGGGGTTCTGGCCTGACCCACTTCCCCCTCTCCCAAGCCGATTTGATGTTCCAGCCAACACCAACCAGCCGCTGTGGATCACCGTCAAAGTTCCTCGGGATGCTAAGGCGGGTTTGTACAAGGCAAATCTACGCATAAAGAACGGCTCTTGGCAGGTTGACGTGCCGCTTCGCCTACGCGTTTGGGATTTTGCCCTGTCGAAGTCTCCGCGCATTACCTCGGCCTTCGGCTTCTCTGAAGGTCTGCTGAAAAGCTATCACAATTTGGACGCGAAGGAAGAAGAAGCTCGAGTGTTCGACCTTTACATGCAGGACTTCGCCGAGCATCGGATCTCCCCTTATTTCCCGATGGCGCTGGCTCCCATTCGCGTTCATGTGGAGAAAGACGACGTTGTTTTGGACTTCACGGAGTTTGATAAAGCCGCGCATCGGTATCTCGACGAACTAGGCTTTACCACCTTTATGCTGCCTATCCAAGGTATGGGAGGAGGCACTTTTTACGAGCGGCACCCAGGAAGCTTCGGAGGGTATCAGCAGGGCACCCCGGAATACGAGCGCCTTATGGGGAAATACCTGAAGGCACTTCAGGACCACCTTGAGGAGAAGGGTTGGCTTTCAAAAGCATACATATACTGGTTCGATGAACCAGACCCAAAGGATTACGAGTTTGTGCGCGAAGGAATGGAGCTGATACATCGGCACGCCCCCAAGCTCGCCAGGATGCTTACGGAACAGCCGGAACCCGAGCTCAGTGGCGCAGTGGATATATGGTGCCCGATATTGGACGCCTACGTACCTGAGAAGTGCCAAGCCGAGCAAAAGCAGGGCAAAAAGGTTTGGTGGTATGTATGTACCGGCCCCAAAGGGCGCTACACCACGCTGTTTATCGATCACCCTGGGGTGAACATGCGCATGTGGGTGTGGCTTTCGTACAAGTACGGCGTTGACGGCCTGCTGGTTTGGTCAACCAACTATTGGACAAGCCCAACCGCGTTTCCGCCTCCTGCCAAACAGGACCCATGGGCCGATCCGATGAGTTACGTTTCTGGGTACGGAACGCCGGCAGGAACAAAAGCCTACTGGGGCAACGGAGACGGGAGATTTCTGTACCCTCCCAAGGGATACACCGATGGGCGCAAAAGGATCGAAGGCCCAGTGGACAGCTTCCGTTGGGAGATGCTTAGGGAGGGCTTGGAAGACGCTGACACATTCTTCATTTTGAAAGATGCGGTGTCGGAGGCCAAGCGCCTCGGCGTAGATCCTGCCTTAGTGAGCCAGGCCGAACGCCTTGTGAACATTCCTCCAGAGATTGCCTCGGGGCTTACCGAATTCACTCGGGATCCTTTGCCCATGTACAAGCACCGCAGAACGGTTGCGCGCATTCTAGAGCGCTTGCTTCGCAAAATTTCACACCAAGGGAATTTATGACAAATGTGGAGAGCAAACTTTTTGTCGCAACAGCTAAGTGTTCAAGAGAGGCAGGAGATTATCGATGGGATTTTCCCTGGCCTCCGTGACGAACAACCATTAGCTTGCCTTTAAAGCAACGCAAGCCATTCTATCTGGCGCGATTATTTGCATTCTGGCTTCGGCTCTTCTGCATCGGATGCTCCCGCCGCTCGAGCTAGGAAGTGAGATATGCAACCGTACCCGCCCGAATTTGCTGGACCTCATACGATGTCTCTCCTCTGCTTTTTAAGCATTTTCTGCGCGCCGGGGGGTAAGGGCTCCGGGATGTTCTGATCAAATCCGACGGAGACTGATAC
>JBMFPP010000266.1:0-4236 GCA_049969055.1 Armatimonadota bacterium
GGGCAGTTAGGGGATTTAAGAGAAAGGCTCCATAAACTCTACAACGCCCTGGAGATAGGAAAGTTGGATGTGGAAGACTTGGCTCCCAGAATCAAGGAGCTACGGGGACAGATAGATGAACTGGAGGGGAAACGCCTTGACCTGATAGAGAGCATCAGGGATGCCAAGGTGGAACTCCTGGAGGCTTCCGTAGTCAAGGCGTATGTGGATGACCTCAAGGCCCTCCTCTGCAAGGGCTCCATCGTAGAGCAAAAGTCTTTCCTGCGCTCCTTCGTGGAGCGGATCGAGGTAGACCCGCACCAGGTGGTTATTGACTACACCATTCCCTTAAAACAAAAAGGGTAGAACCACTCACCAGAGAAGTTCTACCTTTTGTTTATTATTTTGGCTCCTCGGCGAGGACTCGAACCTCGAACCTAGTGGTTAACAGCCACCCGCTCTGCCATTGAGCTACCGAGGAGCGTGCATCTGCATTATACTACTACTTCAAAAATGTGTCAACCGCCCCAAAGCCCAGCTTTGGAAACGCTCGTGCAAGCTAACCGGCGCCGGCTAGGCATCTTTCATAACAGCCACATACTCCTCCAGCCGCTTCAAGCGCGTCTGGAAAGCTTTGTACAGTCCATCGGCGGTTTCGTGCAGTGTGCGCTGTGAGTTGGTATATGGGTTCAGCTTCGTGGCTCGATCGAGCTGATCAATCCAATGCTGTGGTACATCCGCTGCTCCGGAAAGGGCTCCGGATATGCCGCCGGCAACCGCGGCAAGGCAGTCGGTGTCGCGGCCGAAGTTGACAGCCGCAATAACAGCGTCTTTGGGGTTACCGCGCACCAGTTTGAAGACGGCGAAGGCCTTGGTAACAACCTCGTTGGCGTAACTTTGGGCGTATGGTATGCCGGTGCCGGAATAGATCTCATCGAACGCGGCCCGAAGCTCTCGGAAGTCCCTGCATTTATCCGCGAGCGCAAGGCCTCTGCGTATCTCTGCCGCAACGGATGCGTCGGTGTGGGTCAGCACGGCATCCAAGACGGTATCCACAGAGGCCCCTGGAGTGGTGGCGGCGGCTATAGCGATTCCTACAGCTGAGGCCCACTTCAGTCCGCGGCTGTTTGCAACCTGGTAAAGCTGGCCCACTTCCAAAATGTCCGCAACGGCATCTGGTATACAGCCTGCGTTTATGAGCGCAACAGGGTGGCAGGAACGGGAGAAAGTTACCAGCCCGGAATAGTCGCAGTACCTGCCGATATCTCGCGCAGGGATATTCGACTTGGCAATTGCCAAAAGCTCTGCCTCAAACGGTTCGGACACCATGCCTATTGACTCCGGCTTGATGTCCCGAAGCCAAATTCTGCGTACATCTTCGGCGGTAACGCGGTCCTGCTTTTCGATAATGGCAGTGATGATGAGCTTCTGGCGTTCCACACCGTCTTCGGTGGTTCCCGGTTCGCGCTTCCAGCCGTTGCCGTAGTGCTCGTAGCTTTGGAAGTCAGCAAGGGTGCCGTAGGTTGCCTCAATTCGGCTGTAGGGCCAACCCTCAACCGCGGCACCCATCGCCGATCCAATGTGGCAAGCGGCTATGCAACCAAAAAATTTGTCGTACAAGTTCGGCATATGCGTTTTACGGACCCGGCTGTGCCCATGGGTGGATAATCGGGGTTTCCACTCGCTGCCTCGGGTCTGCCGGGCGGTTGATTCCGCCTTTGCAGTAGAACTTCTGCATAGGCATGTAGGCGGCGTGGGCATCAGCATACACGATGTTGGCGCCCTTGTGTCTGGAAAGGAGCTTTCCGCCGCTGCCTCCGTTGGCATACTTCACACGGTTCATGCCGCTGGGAAGCTGAACCTTATCCGGAGCGAACTGCGAGTGAGAGTTGGGGTCGCCCGGGTCGTCCCAATCGTGGAAGAGCGAGGCGTTGTAACAGTCGGCAATCAACGCCGTTTGCCCAGGACGCGGCAGGGCGCTTTCATTAGTGAAGTCGGCCTCGTAGCGGTCGGAATACAAAAGGTACTCGTTGAAGCCGTAGTTGGCGTACGGAATAAGGTTTGGATCCCAGATGGTGTCGTGCGGAGCGCTGGGGCATTTGAAAACGTTCCAGGTCTTCAGGTGGGGCATCAACTGCACCATCCAAAACCCGTAGCTGTACTTGGCGAGATGCGGCGGAGCTGGATACACATTTGTGCTCGGGTAAGTGTCGTCCCAATCGCTCATGTACGTATGCACGGCAACCGCCATTTGTTTGGTGTTGGAAAGGCAAGCGTTTGCCCGGGCTTTTTCTCGGGCGGTTGCGAAAACGGGAAAGAGAATAGCGGCCAGGATGGCGATGATAGCAATAACCACAAGGAGTTCAATTAAGGTAAAGCCTCCCGGCCTGTCGATGCGTTTACCCATGTTTTTTAAGGCCTCCCTTGTCCTTTTGCGGCGATCCAGTTATCGTCAGTAAGGGTTCCGCGCTTGTACCACTTTACGTGGCCGTCAGCGAAGCAGAAGTTTGCCCCGCCGCTGTGGCGGTACCTTACCTTCCGAGCATAAACATTATCCCCTTCTGAAGGTTCCGGGTCGCGGTCGTGAATACCTCTTGCTTCATCCTTCTGGGGGGCGATGCCGTTGAAAGTGGCGCTGGCTCCCCAGTTCCAAGCTCCAACTTGGGTTCCATCGCCGAAAGCAATGGTAATGGATGGGTGGATAAGCTCACTCATGCTTAAGTAGTTCAGGTTGGTGTTGTAGCTGTAGGTCCAGTTCCATCCTGCAACCGCGCTTGGGCAGGTGCGGATGCTGGTCAGCTGATTCCAACTGCTGGATTCTCCGAGGTAACGCGAAAGCTTGATCTGCCAGTGGCCGTAGTCGCCTCTTGCCTCATCGCCCTGATACCAACCCGGCGGGTAGGTATCGTCCCAGTGCTCCAGGTACATAAGCAGAGCCGTTCCTAACTGCTTCAGGTTTGATTGGCAGGCCGCACTTCGGCTTTTCTCTCTGGCCTGCGCAAAAACGGGGAACAGAATGGCCGCCAAAATGGCGATAATGGCGATAACCACCAGAAGCTCAATAAGGGTAAAAGCTTCTTGATGCCTGCGTGTTGTGGCTGTGTTCACAACGAACCCTCCTTACATGAAGAAAAAAAATTAAAGCACGCCGGCGAAATCCACTTCGCCCTCGCGTGCCGATGAGCGGTACGGCTTCACATGGCCATCAACATAAAGCACGTTCAACCCCCACACGCCGCGGCCGTACTGGCGCTCTGGGTTCAGGTAGTGCCAGCTGGTGGCATCTCTTACAATGCGAACCGATGAGGGGTCTTTGATTGCACCAAGCTCAACGGGCCAGTCCAAACCGTACAAATCGCCGCGCTTATCTGTTGTACAGCGCTTGCCGTAGGTTTGGTAGCTTGACCCGTACATGGAGGGCGAGTAGAATTCGCCCCAGTCGCTTGGGCACCGGAATACGGATGTGGTTTTCACATAAGGCTGAAGCATAGAATGAAGCGCGCGGCTTTTGTTGCTAAGGGCCTCGTCGATCGGCAGGCAGTCGGGAAGCACCTCGTCCCAATCGTTTGCATATTGGCCGATTGCAAAACCTATCTGACGAAGGTTGCTGAGGCACGCAGACTCCCTAGCACGCTCGCGCGCTCTTGCAAAAACCGGGAAAAGAACAGCCGCCAGTATGGCTATTATTGCGATGACAACCAGAAGCTCGATAAGGGTGAACGCCGATCGACTGGAAGGTTTATGTGCCTTTCCAATGGAAGGGGTTTCGACAGGCAGGGGGCTTTGATGCTTGATTAATGCCTGCCGGTTTGTCAAAACTTTTTGCTCGGATGGGGATGGAGTAAAAACCTCTGCCCCTGAGCCAAAGATCCGCATTTTCAAGCTCCAAATACCTTGGGAGTCGTTCTAATCATAGAACTACAGGAAGCCTGTGTCAACACGACGCTTTGACGCGAAGCCAGGACTTTTCAAAGTTCTGCCAGGGAACCGATGGATACCCTGAAGTGCTTGTCCTCACCCCCGGCCCTTCTTCCACTGCGGGAAGAGGGGAGCTTGGTTCCCACCGCCTGCCTGCGGAAGCGGCAATAGTTTAGGGCAAGTGGTTTCGGCAGACGTTCTGCAGATGAATTTGGCAGATATCCACCCTTCTTTAAGGAGTAAAGATCTCTGGCCGCGAAGCTTTTGCTAACCCCAAGGTGCTACAATCACTGTTGGAGTACAAAAAACAACCGCAAGGCACTTCAAAGGAGCGAAGAG
>JBMFPP010000267.1:0-4197 GCA_049969055.1 Armatimonadota bacterium
ACCACAGCGACATGCTTTCTCTCAGCGATGTCAACGCCGTCATAATAGCGTCTCCAAACAGCCAGCACGCTCCGCAGGCCTGCGACGCCGCCAAGGCCGGCAAACACATCTTCTGTGAAAAACCCATGGCGCCCACCCTGGAAGAATGCGACCGCATGATACAAGCCGCCAAAGAAGCCGGGGTAAAGCTTATGATCGCCCAGGTTCTGCGCTTCTTCCCGGTTTTCCAGGAGACCATACGGTTGGTCTCTTCCGGTGTCATCGGGGAGCCGCGTGCTGTTCGCATCGTGCGCACAGGCGGCGCCAGAGGCATTTTCGAAAGCGGTTGGCGAACGAAGTACGCACATACCGGCGGTATTCTTATGGAGATAAATGCACACGAATTGGACTTTATGAGAGTGCTGTGCGGCGATGTTGAGCTTGTTAACGCTGTGGCAGATCAGATTGTGCACGGCATCTACGACTACCACGATACTTTCTTCGTCGAAGTGCGATTCCGAAGCGGCGCAATCGGATGCCTGCACTCAAGCATCGCGGACTCCCTCGGCGGATACCACATGGTGATTCAGGGGACAAAGGGCACCTTGATGAATGAGGGCTTTGGAGGTCCTATACGCTATGCCGAGTTCAACGGCGAGCCCAAAGTGATTCAAGCATCCGAAATAGAAGCCGAGGAACCTTACCACCATGAACTGCGCTTGTTCGTGGAGGCGGTTTTGGAGGATAAGGATCCTCCGGTAACCGGTTTAGACGGCCGGGCCGCCGTAGAGCTTGCCATCGCGGCTTATCGGTCTGCCAACCTGCGGAGTACTGTGCGACTGCCGCTCGGAATAACAGATTAAACAACACAAAAGCAGTGCAGGGCGCACCGGCAGATCTCTCAACCGCAAACCGCCCTGCACATCCCTCCAAGAAGCTTCGGCGAACAATACAAGATCGAACGCCAAAACTTCTTGTTCAGAAGCCAGCTTCTACTCGCCTTTGCAAATGTTGAAAGCCGCCTCCAGCGCCGCGATCGGATCTCCCTTTGGCACAAACTCGTGGCCAACGTACAAATCGTAGCCAGTATCGGCGATAGCCTTCATCACGGCGGGGTAGTAAATCTCCTGAGTTTCATCCATATCGCGTCGGCCAGGGTTACCGGCGGTGTGGAAGTGCCCGATGTACTGGATGTTGTCGCGAATGGTGCGGATCAGATCGCCCTCCATAATCTGCATGTGGTAAATATCGTACAACAGCTTCACGCGCGGAGAGTTAACCCGCTTGCATACCTCCACACCCCACCAGGTGTGGTCGCACTGATAATCGGGATGATCCACCTTTGAGTTCAAAAGCTCCAAGCACAAGTTCACGCCCTTTTCTTCGGCGGCCTTTGCTACGCGCGCCAAACCCTCTGCCGTAACCTCAATGCCTTCCTCGTCCGAGATCCCGCCCCTGTTTCCGCTGAAGCAGATCAAGCCGGGGATCTCGTATTTAACCGCAATCTCCAGGTTTTTCAGGATCTCGTCTTCTATCCGAGAGTGGTTCTCGCGTCGGTTCAAACCGTCTGTCAGCGTGCCGTGTCCCCCGGTAATGGCTATGCGCATGCCGTGCTCGCGGACCACGTCGTAATACTCCTGCGGGAGCATCTCCACAGCCGCAAACCCAATTCGCGCCGCCTCTTTTATCAGCTTCTCCGGGGTCACGCCGTTTCGGCAAAAGCACCACCAAGCCAGCGACTGTTTAATCCTGCTCATCGAAACCCCTCCGAATCTATTGACTTACGTTCGGACGGGAACAGCCTTTCCCGTCACCATCGACTCATTGGCTGCTATGGTCACAAGGGCCGTTTTGACACCGTCCTCGTAAGTGCACAGTATCTTACTTCTGTCTCCGGTCTTAACCGCATCGACGAACACGCGGTCCTCTATAGCGAATATATCGCCCTCTCCGGGAATCTCCTCCGGCTCCTTGTCCTTAACGTAGATTCTCGCATTATGCTCCCAACCCCAAAACTCGGCCTTAGCATTCCGGGACCACACAGTAAGCCACACTCCTCCTCCCACATTGCACGCGCAGGCCGAAAGAAGTGTTGCAACACCGCCGCGTTGAAGCCTCATCGAACAGATGCTGGCATCCTCAATGCTGTAGCCTTCGATATGCTTGTTGAAAGCGGTTGTCGCATAGGCAAACACCTCTGTGGGCTCGCCGCACAGGAAGCGAACCAAATCCACTGTATGAGTGGTTTGCTCCAACAGCTGTCCGCCGCTGATGCTTTTGGTTACCCACCAACCGCCGCCGCGCGGAGTCCCGCCGATCCAGCCGCCGTGAAGCGTTACGGGTGCATCCTCGGCGAAAATCTCCTTCGCCCTCTGAATGCCGCGGCGGTAGCGGTTCATATACCCTACTGAGGTAAGCAAATTGGCTTCCCGCACCACCGTCTCGATGCGTTTCAGAACCTCGGCATTGTCGCCAACCGGCTTCTCTATGAAGAAAGGAATGCCGCGCTTAGCCGCCTCCAACTCCGGCTCTCCGTGCTCTCCCGGCCGAAGGCAGATGAATACAGCATCCGGCTTGGCCGCGTCGTACATCTGACGAAAGTTGGTGAAAGCCGTTCCGCCGAACTCGGAAGCCTTTGCCTGCGCCCGCGACGCATCAATATCGCAAAACGCCGCAATCTCCACATCGGGCATTGCAGACAGTGCCTTGGCGTGTGCCTGCGCTATGCCGCCGCTTCCAACAAAACCGATCCGCACCTTCTCCAACATAAAAACCTCCTCTCAAAACAGCTTTTCGGCAACCACGAAAACATACCGCTCGAACCGACCGGCTAAGCGTAAGCCCTCACACCTTTCTTACACACCTCTACCAGAACTCCTTTTCTCTAGAAATTCAAATTTGACAAACCTGTGGCGCGGTTGCAGCATTCAAGCTGACGCCAGATATTGAGGGGGTTTCAAGGGATATGTCCCAAAGCAAAGCCCCTGTTCGCGAACTGGTCCCTCTTTTGATGCTGCAAGACATCGACCGCTAGGTGGGTTCTACCGCGACCAACTGGGCTTCGAGCTGTCAGAAGAAGCGAGATCTGAAGGCAAACTCCTCTGGTGTCGGCTTCAGCTCGGCGGTTCCACCCTCATGCTCCGGCAGGCTTGCAAAGAAGGCGGATCACTAAAAGAACGGGGGCGCGGCATCTGCCTCTATTTCATATGCGATGATGTTGATGCTTTACACAGCGAATTTTCGGAGCAGGGTCTACAGCTCAATCGCTCAGAAACCGCATGCTAAGTATGAGACAGTTCTACCTAACGGACCCAGACGGTTATCTTATCTGCCCTGTTTCGAAAGCCCTATTTAACAGACCCATCCCTATGCCGAACAGATCCCGCAAAACAACAAACGGCTGCAGACCCGCCGCGGCGGGTTTTCACAACCCAATAGATTGGTTTGCAGTTGCACTTTACAAACTACCAAGATACCGCTATAATGGTGCTGGTGTAATCCTTTCGTGGGCGGTTGGCTCAGGGGGAGAGCGCTTCCTTCACACGGAAGAGGTCACAGGTTCAAATCCTGTACCGCCCACCATATATTTTAACTACCCGCCAGGCCGCTATATTTAGGGCTTTCAGCCTCCGCATGCTTCCTGTCTCTCCCAGCTTCGCCCCTGCCCTCACCCCTGTCCCCTCTCCCAGTTCCGGGAGAGGGGAACCATGTAGGACCGGTTTTAACCGGGAATATCCCTTCTCCCCGCAGTGGGAGAAGGGCTGGGGATGAGGGATGCGCACCGCTTTCACAACACCTCAAGCCCCACAGCAGAGCGCAGAATCCTTGTTGCGTCCGATATGTCTATCCTCCCGTTCCCATCAAGGTCCGCGGCCTTAAGCTGACGCTCTGATGCCTGCTGGAGGCCCAACGCCGTCCGAAGCGCAAGCACCGCATCCCGGACGGTCACCTCCCCGTCGCCGTCAGCATCGCCCTTTACCGGCGCCGGGGCCGGCTGTCAGCTTTTTAAAAACTCCTAAGCGCCGAGCAAAAAATCTGCAGTTTGTGTACTTCAAAGATCGGTTTAGTCAACTTATGCTCTGCATGCTGGTTCACGGCGGTTTTCCCTATGCAAAGGTCACCAATCCCTTCGACCTGCTGGTTGGTCCATCCGCCCTGTCCCCGAAGGAACGCAGCCCTGCGTCCCACTGCGGCTGCCTTGTATCGAAGCTGCACAAC
>JBMFPP010000268.1:0-4196 GCA_049969055.1 Armatimonadota bacterium
CCCGTCAACAGCTGACCGAGTACAACTTGGTACCGGAGGAGTGGGGCGGTGATACGGTGTTTGTGGACATTTCCGCTAAAACACGGCAGGGCTTGGACGACCTGCTTACCGCCATTCTGGTTATGGCTGAGGAGCTTGATCTGCGGGCAGATCCATATTCCAAAGCCACAGGCGTTGTGATTGAAGCCCGGCTGGAGCGGGGCCGCGGCCCCGTTGCCACGGTGCTGGTGCAAAACGGTACGCTCAAGGCCAGCGATACGATCGTGGCCGGTACCACTTACGGCCGCATCAAAGCCATGATGGATGATCGCGGGCGCCGCGTTCCAAAAGCCGGTCCTGCTACACCTGTTGAGATATTCGGATTGTCGGACGTCCCCCAAGCTGGAGACAAGTTTGAGGTCTGCCGCGACGAGGCAACCGCTCGCCAGATAGCCATGGCTCGCCTCGAGCGCCTGCGCGAAAAAGAGTTGGGTAAAGGATTGCCCCCTAAACCCACAGGCATCCACGACCTGATACAGCAGGGAGAAACCCTGAACATAGTGCTTAAAGGCGACGTCCAGGGTTCGGTGGAGGCCGCTCAGCAATCGATACTCAAGCTTGCCACAGATGAAGTTCCCATAAAAATCATACACAGCGGCGTTGGCAATATCAGCGAATCCGATATACTTTTGGCGTCTGCATCCAAAGCAATAGTTATCGGTTTCAACGTTAGAATAGAGCCTGATGCAAAAAGAGCGGCCGAAGCCGAGGGTGTTGACTGCCGAGTTTACCGAATCATTTACGAACTGATCAACGATATCAAAGCGGCCATAACCGGCATGCTCGAGCCGGTCCAGGAGGAGGTGAAACTCGGCACTGCCGAGGTACGCGCAACGTTCAAAACACCGCGCGGCATTGTTGCTGGATGCTACATTACCGACGGCCGAATGGTGCGCGGTGCAGATGTGCGCGTAATTCGAAACAAACAGGTGATTTTCACCGGCAAAATATCTTCACTGCGACACGTTAAGGAGGATGTTCGAGAGCTTCCAGCTGGGTTCGAGTGCGGCCTCATGATCGAAGGATTCAATGAGTTTACCGAGGGCGACATTCTGGAAGTCTTCGAAACGCAAGAGCGGTCCAGAACGTAAAACAAAAAACAGCGGACTTGGAGTTGAACCATGAGAGTCGGCATCTGCAGATTGGAACTATTTGTACCGGAGAGCCGCTCTCTTAAAGACAAGCGGCAGGTAATAAGAAGCCTGATCGATAACCTACGCAACCGCTTTAACGTTTCGGCGGCAGAGGTTGACTACCTGGATTCTTGGGGAAGAGCGGCTGTTGGATTGGCCTGCGTGAGCAACGACTCTGCCTTCAATATGCGCGTTCTCAATAAAGTGGTGGACTTTGTGGAGGAAAACCCCAGGGTAGTGCTCCAAAACTACGAGATAGAAACAGTTTGAAAATATGCGCCCTTGCCGCTAACAGAGCGGTGCCACTTCGCGGCGCAACCGCAGGGCTGTGGTTCAGCCCAAAGATGACTTTGGATTGTAGGATCTTACTTTTGAAGAACAGGTTTGCATTCGCAGACTTGCCCTTGTGTGTTGTTTTCACTTTGCCCGGCTTGCTAACATATGACCAGACGACAAGAGCGCGTTTCAGAGCTTATACGCAGTGTAATGAGCGATATACTGCTCAGGGAGGCTAGAGATCCCCGGTTCGGCTTTTTAACCGTAACCGAGGTGAAGATCTCGGCAGACCTCCGCGACGCCACGATTTTCGTTTCCGTTCTGGGCGAACACGAACAGGCGGAGGACGCCCTGCGCGCTCTGAAAGGCGCCACCGGATATATCCGCTGTGAGCTTGCGAAACGTGCCGGCTTGAGGGTTGTTCCAGTGCTCAACTTTCGGCTGGACCCGTCTGCCGAGCACAGTGCCCGCGTTTTAGAGCTTCTTGAGAAAATCAAAAGGGAAGAGCAAACCAAAAGTGCTACCTCCGGATCTGGCTCAGAAAGCACTGAAACTGCTGAATGAAGGGAACTCTTTTATCGTTACCAGCCACGTTAATCCGGAAGGCGATGCCATCGGATCTATGCTTGCCGTGGGGTTGGTTCTGGAAGGCATGGGCAAGCAGGTTTCCATGATTCTGCAGGATCCAATTCCCCAGATATACCACTTTCTGCCGGCGTGCCAGCGGGTTAAGCAACCGCCCATGAATGACCGGCAAGAGGTTTTGCCAGAACGACAAGAATTAACTGAACAGCAAACCCCCCCGTTCGATACCGCTGTGGTGGTAGACTGCGAGGGGATCAGCCGCGTTGGCAAAAAGGTGGTGCCGCTTGTCCAGTCCGCTTCTCGCCTTCTTGTTGTCGACCACCACCCGGCAGAAGCGCCGTTCGGCGATGTGGAGATAAGGGACCCATCAGCCGCGGCCGCCGGAGAACTAGTTTACCTGCTCTTCAAACAGTGGAATTATCGCCTAACACCGGAAATAGCAGAATGCCTGCTTACTGCGGTCTTGGTAGATACCGGCGGTTTCAGATATTCCAACACCTCGCCGCGCGCGCTTCGGGTTGCGGCAGAACTTGTAGATTTGGGAGCGAATTTCACAAGGGTCGTAACGGAAATTTTCGAAAATAAACCAGTTTCGTCCATAAAGCTTATGGGCCGAGCACTGGCGGCAATGCAAACCACTCCAGACGGGCTGGTGGCTTATTCCACTCTTACAAAGGAAGATTTCGATTTGGCGGGTGCCGTTGATAACGAAACGGAGGGCATAGTAAACCAACTGCTGTTTGCTTCTGGGGCCAAAGCATCCGCATTGTTCCGCGAAACCCGAGATGGTATCCGCGTCAGCCTGCGCTCCAGAGAAGGTATAGATGTGAACCGCGTGGCAAGAGCATTCGGGGGCGGCGGGCACGTTAGGGCTTCCGGATGCACCCTCAGCACCTCTTTGACCGAAGCGGTGAACAAAGTGCTTGCGGAAATCGCAAAGCAAACCGCGCTCTCGGCCGTCGAAACCCCTTTACAAGAATGAACGGCGTGCTGAATGTTGATAAGCCGAACGGTATAACCAGCCACGATGTTGTGGACGCTGTCCGAAAAATCACGGGACAGCGCCGCGTTGGGCACACCGGAACTTTGGATCCCATGGCAACCGGGGTACTGCCGATCTGCATCGGTAAGGCCACCCGTCTTTCAGAGGCCATTATGGCCGGCACTAAAGACTACATTGCAGGGATAACCTTCGGGGTGGAAACCGATACTCAAGACTCCACAGGCCGCGTTCTTTCCGAAGAAGATGCAAGCCATTTAACCAAAGAGGATGTGCAGAGAGCGCTTGCAGACTTTCTGGGTGCTGTCCAGCAAACCCCTCCGATGGTTTCAGCCAGGCGCTACCGCGGCCGTCGGTTGTACGAGCTTGCACGTGAAGGTATCTCCGTTCCGCGTGAAGCCCGCCTTGTGCGCATACTCCATCTAGAGCTTTTGGAGTTTCACCCCGGCGAGCATCCCTCTGCCGTTATCTCGGTAACATGCTCTGGAGGAACTTACATACGCACCTTGGTGCGCGATGTTGGCGCCGTTCTCGGCTGCGGTGCCCACATGAGCAGTTTGCGGAGAACCCGAGTTGCCTGTTTTTCGCAGGAATCGGCCCAGAAGCTGGAGGAGATAGAGCACCTGGCTCTTTCCGGCCGGCTGGATACCGTCCTAATACCGATGGCACAAGCGGTGTCGCACCTACCCTCGGTAACGCTGAATCAGCAGGATGCAGGCCGTGTTAAGCACGGACAGCCTCCGAACGAATGGAGTGGTGAGGTGCCCGAGGATGCTCAGCGGGTTGCTCTCATCGGGCCTGATGGAACGCTTTTAGCCATTGCCCGTGCCGAGAAAGATCCCTCCAAAGACGGCGCGATCTTGAAGCCTTACATTGTATTGGTAGAGTGAAAGCCGATTATGCGCATATACGAGGATATACCGTCTCGTCCACTGCTGGAAGCAGGGAGAACCGTCGGAATAGGCGTGTTTGACGGCGTGCACCTGGGCCACCAAGAGCTAATACGCAGGGTTGTAGCCGCGGCGCAAAACAGCGGGTTAAAGCCCCTGCTGTTTACTTTCGACCGACATCCTCTTGAACTGCTTAACCCCTCAGAAGCACCGCCTTATTTAACGCCTCTGGAAGATAAGCTCAGCCTGATGGAACAGGCCGGAGCCGAGGAG
>JBMFPP010000269.1:0-4191 GCA_049969055.1 Armatimonadota bacterium
TCGGTAAATAAAACAAAATGGTGACGCCGAAAAGACTGTGCAGAAGTTAACATGCAAGCCGGTTTAAGGCTGTGCATTCGTTTACATAGTTCTCACCCTCCACCGCTTCTCCCGCAAGCACGGTTCTTCACGTCCAGTCTTTCTCCAAAGCGCTTCTCCTCATCCCAACCCGCTTATTTGTCAAAGCGTCTCGAGAGAAGAAAAAAGCTGGCACTGATTTCGCAAACTTACCAACCGCGCATACTGCAACAGAGTGCTTTTAACACCGATGGAAGGGAGTGGATACCACAGCGTGGAAAACAACCTTGAAGGTAGGGGTAGGGTTAACCTGTGTCTATACACCGGAGAGTTATCCATGGATAGTTCCTCTGAAGGTTTCCTCGCTGGCGTTGATATTGGGGGTACCAAACTGGCCGTTGGTGTGTCGGACCTTCACGGCCGCCTCCTTTCGGTGGTAAGGAAGCCGACGGATAGAAGCCGCGGGCCGGATGCAGTTATGGACGCACTCGAGCGGATGCTTCGGCAGGCCTTAAAGGAGGCGGAGAGCACCGCCGGTTTAAGTTACAACGGCGCAGACCTGCTCAAAGCGATCGGCATAGCTGTTGGTGGACCCTTAGACCCCGAACGTACCGTGGTCCTGCGCGCCCCCAACCTGCCGGGCTGGGATAACTACCCCGTAAAAGCCTTTTTCGAAGAGCGCTTCAGTGTTCCGGCAAATATGGACAACGATGCCAACGCCGCCGGTTTGGGCGAGGCGCGGGTTGGAGCGGGGAAAGGGTTTTCCCATGTGGCCTATTTCACGGTTTCCACAGGGATCGGCGGGGGTATTGTTGTAAACGGCAGGGTTTACCGGGGAGCCACTGCCGCCGCCGGCGAGTTCGGCCACCAGATTATTCTCCCGGATGGACCGCAGTGCCTGTGCGGCAGACGCGGATGCCTTGAAGCTTTGGCTTCGGGGACCTCGATCGCTCGACGCGCCAGGGAGTCTGCGCCCAAAAACGGGCTTTTGTGGAAGATGGCCGAGGGAAACCCGGAAAAAATCACCGCGGAGCTCACTGCCCGCGCCGCCCTGGCCGGAGATCCGTTCTGCCAGAAGCTTTGGGAGGAGACGGGTTTCTACCTTGGGCTTGGAGTGGCCAACGTCATCAACATATTGAATCCCAACCGGGTGGTTTTGGGGGGCGGTGTAACAAACGCAGGCGATCTCCTCTTCACCCCCGTCCGCCGAACCGTGGCCGAGAGAGGTATGCGCGAATTGGTTTCCGCCTGCGAGGTTGTACCGGCACAGTTGGGCGGCAACGTGGGGGTTATAGGTGCAATCTGCCTGGCGCAAGATCTGCTGGCTGGCGACAAATAAGCAGAGATACTGCACGGCCAGCGAAACCGCGAAAAGCTTTATAGGGGATAAAGATGGTTGTCGGCGTTCCCAGAGAGGTGAAAGAGTCAGAATACCGAGTTGGATTGGTTCCTGCCGGAGTGGAGGCCCTCTGCGCCGCCGGACACAAGGTGCTGGTAGAGTCAGAAGCGGGGGCAGGCACCGGCATAAGCGATGAGGAGTACGAGTCGCACGGAGCCAAGATAGTTTCAGCCGCAGAAGTTTGGGAGCAGGCCGACTTGGTAGTCAAAGTGAAAGAGCCCGTCCCGGCCGAGTGCGGTTTGGTTCGGCCCGGGCAAATCGTTTTCACCTTTTTCCACTTTGCGGCAAATCCGGAGCTGGCCGCCAAAATGATGGAGCGCGGTGCCGTGTGCATCGCCTATGAGACAATTCAAACCGACGACGGACGTCTGCCGCTCTTGATTCCCATGAGCGAAGTGGCGGGGAGGATGTCTGTCCAGGAGGGCGCAAAATATCTGGAGCGTCCTATGGAGGGGCGCGGAATCCTTTTGGGCGGTGTGCCCGGCGTTGAGCCAGCCAGGGTTTTGATCTTGGGCGGAGGGGTTGTCGGGTCGAATGCGGCCAAAGTGGCAGCAGGATTGGGCGCCCAGGTAACCGTGATGGATACTAATCTGGACCGCCTGCGGCATCTTGCGGATATCATGCCTCCAAACGTTACCACCGTGGTTTCGAACAGCTACAATATCCGCAAGAAGCTTCCCGAAGCAGACTTGGTTATAGGTGCCGTGCTGGTGCCGGGTGCAAGAACACCTATTTTAATCACCAGAGATATGCTGAAGCTTATGAAGCCACGCGCAGTAATAGTGGATGTTGCTGTGGACCAAGGAGGCTGTGTTGAAACAACTCGCCCCACTACGCACCGCAATCCGGTTTACCTTGTGGACGGAATTGTGCATTACGGGGTTACCAACATCCCCGGAGCAGTGGCGGGAACCTCAACCTATGCGCTAACCAACGCTTCTCTGCCGTACGTGCTTCAGATCGCCAATTTGGGATACAAGGAGGCGGCCAGGCGCAACCCGGAGATCTGTCGCGGGCTGAACATCGTGGACGGCGTTGTGGTTCACAAAAAAGTGGCGGAGGCCTGCGAACAACCCTATTCACCTGTTGAAGACCACCTGCGCTGAGAGACGTTAAACCCTATTTTTTCGGTGAATTGGTATGCAAATTTACCAAAGTAAAACGGATTTGCAAGAAGACGAAGGGAAACGCTCCACCAGCTCTCCCTACGGTGGTGTAACACCGCGGGCTGTTTTGGTTGCGCTTTTCCTTATCCCCTTCAACACCTACTGGATCATGCAGATGGAGCTGGTGCGCTACTCCGGCCATCCCACCACCATTTCCATCTTCTTCAACGTGGTGTTCTGCCTGCTTTTGCTTACGATTTACAACCTTGCTGTTAGGAGGCGGTGGCCGAAGCTGGCTTTGAGCCAGGGAGAGCTGTTGGTTATCTATATTATGCTTTCCATTGCATCGGCGCTGTGCGGCCACGACTTCATCGAGATATTAGCCTCTTACATAGGACACGCGTTCTGGTTCGCCACAACCGAAAACAAATGGGCGGAGCTGTTCCACTGGGCCGTGCCGGATTGGATCGCCGTGAAAGACCGGGACGTGCTCCGCGGGCTGTACCTCGGCCAAAGCTCCCTGTACACCGCCCACAACCTTCTGGCTTGGGCGGTTCCGGTTTTGGTGTGGACCGGCTTCATATGCGTGCTGGTCTTCATGATGCTCTGCATCAACACAATAGTGCGGAAGCGCTGGATCGAAAGCGAACGCCTCTCCTATCCGCTGGTTCAGCTTCCAATTGAGATGACCGACCAGCGCTACGGAATGTACAAAAACCGCCTGCTTTGGATTGGGTTCGGCATTGCCGCGGCTATAGACATCATCAACGGCCTCAACTTCTGGTATCCAAGCGTTCCTGCCATACCGGTGCGCGTGCGCGACCTCAGTCCCTTGATCAGGCAGTCGCCGTGGAACGCCATGGGGTGGTTCCCAATCTCGTTCTATCCGTTCGTTTTAGGGCTGGGCATGCTTCTGCCGGTTGATCTGCTGTTCTCGTGCTGGTTCTTCTTTTTCTTCTGGAAAGCGCAGAGGGTTATTTCGAGGGCTTTCGCTTGGGACACTACTCCCAACTTCCCTTTCATTAATGAGCAGTCTTTCGCAGGATATGTGGGTCTTGCCGTATTTGCGCTGTGGACGGGGCGGCACTACTTCGTGGACGTGGTACGGAAGGCATTGGGCATGAGTTCGTCGGCAGACGACTCCACCGAACCATGGAGCTACCGCGCGGCTTTTATCGGACTGGGAGCGGGCGCGGCTTTGCTTATGGCTTTTTGCACGGCCGCCGGAATGGACCCACTGGTGGCGGTGGCTTTCTTTGTAATCTACTTCACCATATCGATTGCGGTAACGCGAATCAGAGCGGAGTTGGGTCCGCCAGCGCACGATCTGCACAACGGCGGCCCGGAGATGCTTCTTGTTGACGCGGTTGGGAGCAAGGCGCTGGGAACGCGCAATCTAACAATGTTTTCCTACTTCTACTTCTTCAACCGCGCCTACCGTGCCCACCCGATGCCGTTCCAGCTCGAGGGTTACAAAATATCGGAAAGAGCCAGGTTGAACGCCAGAAGATTGGGCGCCGCTATTATGATAGCGGCGGCGTTTGGATGCTTGGCCTCATTCTGGGCTTTCCTGCACATAGGCTACAATATCGGCATGGGTTCGGCCAAAGTGGTTGGACCGGTGGTTTGGGCTTTCGGCCCAGAGCCTTTCAACCGCCTCCAGGGATG
>JBMFPP010000270.1:0-4190 GCA_049969055.1 Armatimonadota bacterium
CCTGAAATCCTAAACGGCAGCCGCAAAAGGCGTATAGCCCGCGGCAGTGGCACATCCGTGCAGGAGGTAAACCGTCTGCTGAACAGCTATCAGCAGATGCGAACAATGATGCGACAGCTTATGGATGCTGAAAAGAGCAGACGACGCGGACCCATAAAAATACCTTTTCTTGGTTGAAGCGAAGCCCTCTGCAAAAGGCGAAGTCCCAGCAGTTACAGCACTTTCGGAGGTGATAAATCCTTGGCGGTTAGAATTAGGCTAAAACGAATGGGTGCGAAAAAGCGCCCCTTTTATAGGGTTATAGTGGCGGACTCCCGCGCACCGCGCGAGGGGAGGTTCATAGAAACTTTGGGATACTATGACCCGTGCACCGAACCGGCTACGGTTCGGATAGATCAAGAGAAAGTTAAGATGTGGCTGGAACGCGGCGCCCAGCCAACAGAGGCAGTGAGCATCTTGCTTAATAAGCTCGAAGCCCAACAGTCTCAAACCGAGCAAGAGGGAAGGATGCCCTCACAAAGCGAGACCGCAGAGGCGGAGAGCAGTGAACAGCAAGATGATTCTGCCGGTTGATTTAGCCGCAATAAACTACCGGGAGTCAGGAGGACCAGGTGAAGGAGCTCGTCGAAATGCTTGCTAAGAATCTCGTGGACCAACCGGATAAGGTTGATGTCCGCGAGGTGGAGGGAACCAGCACCCTTACCTACGAGATCATGGTTGCTGAGGACGACGTAGGTAAGGTAATCGGCAAACAAGGAAGGATCATTAACGCCATTCGCACAATCGTGAAGGCGGCCGCTACCAAGAACGGCAAGAAGGTGTACGTAGAAGTTATATCCTAACCATTGAGGCGCTAAAGGAGGAAAGGGGAGGTTAGTTGCACCCTCTGGTTAGTGGGGGATGCAACGTCCGAAGCACCATGCGAGTAAAAAGGCAGATCAGAGTAACGGCAATCGTAACAGACAAGCTGAAAGAGGAGATGCAGCAGGAGCTGCAGGAGTCCATAGATAGGGTGGATGCCAGCCAAAGGGAGCTGGAGGCTCGGTCGCGCCGCTTTTTGCTACAACTCCCTAGCGCCGATATGGTGTCAGCAGCCCGCCGAGAGTTGGAGGCGGAAACCCGCCGTCACGAACAGCTTCGCAGGGAGCTCAAAGAGCGCCAAGAAGAGGTAGCGGCACTCAAGCCTGGCGAACGCATCCCCTACACCACTCTGGAAGGCGAAGTCGAGATCAGCGTGGGCGACAACCTGATCGACAAGCTTTCCGGAGCCGAAATCGTTATAAAAGACGGCGTGGTGCAGGAGATCAAGGAGGCTTAGTGAAGGATGGTGCATACGGTGGACGGTAATGAAAACCGCCCTGCCGTAGCACCATCCAACACTAGGCCGGTTGCTATAGGCAGGGTTGTTTCGCCTTTCGGGAATAAGGGCGAGCTCAAGGTAATGCCGCTTACGGATTTCCCGGAGCGCTTTCTCTGCCTTAAGCAGGTTCGTTTTCTCCTCCCAGACGGCTCTGAGTGCTGCGAAAACGTTGATCGAGTCCGAGAGCACAAAGGTTTCTTCCTCGTGAAGCTAAGCGGTTGTGACACCATCTCGGACGCAGAGCGGTTCCGCGATGCCCACTTGGTGATCCCGCGCGAGGATAGAACCCCTCTTCCGGAAGATACCTACTACGTGGACGATATCATCGGCTTGCGCGTGGTAACCGAGGACGGTCGCGATCTGGGGCGAATTCGCCAGGTGCACACCGGACCGGCCAACGATGTTTACGATACCGGCCGAGTCCTTATCCCAGCGCTGAAATCCGTGGTCGTTAGGGTGGATTTGGCACAGCAGATTATGGTAATCCGACCGCTTCCGGGGATGTTAGATACGGAAGATGCGGGTTGATATAATCACCATTTTTCCGGAAATGGTGCGCAGTGCAGCGTCCTTCAGCATCCTTGGCCGCGCACAGGAGAAGGGTCTTCTGGATTTCCACGCGGTGGACCTGCGCAACTATACCACCGACCGCCACCGAACAACAGATGATGCCCCCTTCGGCGGCGGCGCCGGAATGGTGATGAAACCGGAACCAATCTTCGCCGCCGTGGAGCATGCAGTTGCCCAGGGGCCGGGGCGCCCGAGAGTGGTGTTGACATCCCCCCGAGGCAGGAAGTACAATCAGTTGTTGGCCGAAGAGCTTGCCCGTGAGCCGCACATCGTGATTATCTGCGGCCGATATGAGGGCGTGGATGAGCGCGTGTGCCAGCAGTTGGTTACCGATGAAATCTCCATCGGCGACTATGTGCTCACGGGCGGCGAATTGGCCGCTCTTGTCATTCTTGACAGCGTGGTTCGCCTACTACCAGGGGCCTTGGGCGACGAGGAGTCCGCGGTTCACGAGTCGTTTTCCAGCGGACTGCTCGAGCACCCACATTACACACGCCCCGCCGAGTTCCGGGGAATGAAGGTTCCCGAGGTTCTGCTGACGGGAGACCACCAGGTTGTTAGGCGGTGGCAGCGCAAAGAGGCTCTTCGAGTAACATGGCTCAGACGGCCAGAACTGCTTGCCAGCGCGCCTTTATCGGTGTCTGACCGCGCACTGCTCGAGGAGCTTCGAAAAGAGCTTATCCCACGCAGCTGAACCTCAGAAGCCGGTTTTGGCAAAGTTCGGGCTTTTTTCGCTGTTTGCAACAGCAAAATCGCTAATTTTTACAATTTAGGAGTTTTTGGAGATGCCCAACGCAGAGATTATCCGGGAAATCGAAAAAGCAGAGCTGAAAAAAGAACCCATACCCGAGTTTCGGGCTGGTGATACCGTGAGGGTTCACGCCAAGATAATAGAAGGCGGCAAAGAGCGCATTCAGGTTTTCGAAGGCGTAGTTATCAGCAAAAAGCATGAACTGAACCGCGAAAGCTTTGTCGTGCGAAAGATCTCTCACGGTGTTGGGGTAGAGAAGGGATTCTTTCTGCACTCGCCCCGCATCGCAAAAATAGAGGTGGTTCGCAGAGCCAAGGTCCGCAGAGCGAAGATGTACTACCTGCGCGGACGCATCGGCCGTGCCGCACGCCTGAAAGAACTTAGGGATCAGTAGGCGCGTTCCCAAGCGAATATTACCACCGAGGGAGCAGTTGGACTGGCTGGCTAATTTAAGTATCAAGTGGGTTGTAGTAGCTTCGCTTGTGCTGGCGGTGCTGCGTATTGCTGTGGCTAAAGCAAAAGCACTGCCCAAGGGAACTGCTTCTGCCTTGGGCGAGTTCATAGAAGCCCTGCTTTTCGCTTTGGTGCTTGTATTCCTGGTAATCCGCCCCTTCATAGTGCAGGCCTTTTATATACCATCGGCATCTATGAGGCCTGCACTTTGGGAAAGCGACCGAATTTTGGTGAATAAATTCATTTACCGCTTCCGCCAGCCGCAGAGGTTCGATGTTATCGTGTTTAAGGCCCCTCCTGAAGCTTCACCGGACGAAAAAGACTTCATAAAGCGCGTGATTGGGCTTCCAGGGGAAATCGTGGAGGTCAAAAACGGGAGGGTCTATATAAACCACAAACCGCTTAACGAGAACTACGTTGACGAAGAATGGGCCTTGCCGCCCCCCAAAAAGGTGCCGCCACACACAGTGATACGTCCGGAGTACGAGTACGGGCCGTACAAAGTGCCTCCAAACATGCTGTTCGTTATGGGCGACAACCGCAACAACAGCAAAGATAGCCACTATTGGCAGGGCTTGTCTATGGACCGCGTTTTGGGCAAGGCCATGGTAATCTTCTGGCCGCCCAGCAGGATCGGCTTGGTCCGCTGAACATCCTCTGCGCAACCCGCTGGATATAGAAGGGCATAAAGGTGCATTCGGTGCCTTTATGCCCTTTTGCTTAGAAACCCGCCTGCCGGCGGCATTCCTCCAAAATGGGGATGTGAGCACGGGCGCTTTCTGCGGTTACCGGCGGCTTCGCACCTTCGGTTAGCGCCTTGTAAAGACCTCGGTAGAAAATACGGCCGTTTTGGTCGGTTTCCGGTGTGTGTGCGTACTCCTCCACCCACGGAAACTGCTCCGGCTCACCGAACTTTCTTCCGGGTGCAGGGCCTTCGTCCACCGGAGGTGGAGGCGGCACCTCGGCCGGATCGTAGTAACGCCAGCGGATGTGCTCTTTGCTTCCCACAAGCGCTCCATAACTGCCAAGAACAACCCAAGCGGGAATATCCACAGC
>JBMFPP010000271.1:0-4183 GCA_049969055.1 Armatimonadota bacterium
CAGGGTCTGCTCACCGGCAAATACGGAGCAGACGCACGTTTTCCACAAACCGACCGCCGTCATCGTTTGCTCCACTTCAAACCGCCAAACCTGCAGAGGAACCTGGCCTTTGTTGAGAAGCTCCGAAAGGTTGCAAACGTAAGGGGCAAGACCCCTGCTCAGGTTGCCGTTCGCTGGGTTCTGGACAATCCAAACGTGGCCTGCGGCGTCGTTGGTGCTAAAACCCCGGACCAGATTGAAACAGACGCCGCGGTCATCGGCTGGAATTTAACCCCTGAAGAATACAAATTCCTTGCGGAACCTTCCCCGTAGTTTTCAAGCCGGGTTCCAAACTGCGTTTGCCGCTCTGAATCCGAAGAAGGCGCTAAACACGTCTCAACGAATGGATACTCGAGCAGCTGCTATACAAGAAGTTTTGGCAAACCAACATAGACTGATCGAACGCCAAAACTTCTTGAGGGAGGTTAAGCACCATGGTTCTGGGCAAACATACCGTTGTCCTTTTCTTGCTATTGGCCCCGCAGATTGGTATCGCCGCTGAGGTCACCCAAGTGCCGGATCCAGATCCACCGGAGGCCGTTGTTGTGGGGCAACAAGAGCCTGGTCGGCAAACAGCCTGCTATTGGGTTTTTGCGGAAACGGATATGCCGCTGTCTGGTCTAATATCACACTACGCCGGCGATATACGCGGCGCCACCACCGCTCTATCGAAACCTGCTGTGGTCACCCTTCCTACCAATCTCGGCCGGGGAGGCAAGGTTGTGCTGAGGATCAAGCCGGTTCCGCACGCCGTGAAATACTACGTACTCAAGACCGAAGAGCTTCAGCCGCCTAGAGCATTGGTTGAGGTAAAGAAGCGCGGAAGCGGCGCCCTTTATTACTGGGTGGTGGCGCACAATGCCTGGCGCCGTTCGAGGCTTTCAGGGCCGTTTCCAGCGCAGAACACCGATGTGCAGAGCCCGGAAAACGTTATCCAGATTCAGCCGGTGCCTAATGCAACATCTTACAGCGTTTACGTTACCGAAACGCCCGACCCCCCTATCGGCCGCCACTACTACGGTGTTGCCGAAATGATTGCCGCAACCACAGTTGTGCACCGCGGAGGAGCAGCTCACGTCCCGGTGGGTTTTCCTCCCACCCCTCCGACAGAGCCGCCCACAGCGCTTGGCAACTACCTCCTGGCCGTTACTGCCGGCGATCCGGTTGAGGACACCGGCCAACCCCTTAAACCGATCCTCCCTCCCACCTGCAACGAAACCAAACGAACTCCGATAACCACTCAAACCGAGGGCTTGAGCTCCGCGAGAAACGTGCTCGGCTCGCTGGTGGGCCTGCGCACGGTTGGTCCCGCCCATGCGCCGGAACCGAGCTTTGCGTGGACCGGGCTTTTCCCCATTGTGCTGGACACTTTCGTGGATTCGGGCGGAATAAACCACTATCAGTCGCCTCCGGCCGGCGGCGGCAACTACAAAAGTACCGTGGGCACCGCTGCTTTCAACCTAACAAGCCGAACGCAAACCCAAATTGCCAACCTCGGCGGCTACCTCACCAGCTACGGTATGGGAGACACCATCTGGCTTACACCCATCGTTACCATATACGGCGGCATACGCGACGGCGGCGATGAAGGAACCCAAATCCTGCGCGCACACATAGAGCGCCGATCAGAAGAGGTGCGCGCAACGTTGGAATCGGATGCCCCCAAAGGGAGTACCAGACTAACTGTGAACGCTATTCCAAACTCCATTGGGGCTGGGCGCCTTGTTGTAAATCTCAGCCAGACGCACAGCGCCGGCAGAATCGAGTACGTTGACAACTGCGACGCCTACGGCCGCGGCACGCAGTGGACGAAGGATATGGTCGGCCGCTGGATCAGTTTCGAGGTTGATACCCACCCCAAGACCGGTGTCCGACAGTGGTACCAAATCGACGAGGTGTACTCTCCGGAGCACCTGCGCTTCCGGGCACTTACAACGTGGTCGGCTCACTGCAATCTGGGCTTTTCCCGCTTTACATACGACTCCGAAACCGGCAAAGGTCCAGGGGCTTATTACACCAACAAGCTTGCAAACATGACTCTTCCGCCAGAGCGCCAAAAAGCGGCGTCAGAGGGGAGATACTTGATCGCTCCCGGAACGCAGCTTGACGATCCTTTCAAGTTTGACGGCGCCCTTTGCGTGGAACCGCTTCGTGAATCATGGAACAAAGGCGACCAGCTCGTTGTAGCCGCCGGGCCGCAGAGCTTCAATCAGAACATCTTCTGTGCTACCTTCGGAGAATACATGCCTCAGGACGTTATAATGGGCGTGCAGATCGCCAACTATGGAGACAGAACCGCCAACGGCCCAGGACTGCATATCGGCTCTGAACCCGAAACGCCCGGATGGGCCACAGGCTTGTTGGTAACCCTGCCGGACTCCGGCATGGGAAACGGAATCGAAATAAACGGAAGCAAAACCCGCTACTCTGCAATCGTGGTGCCCACCGACATCCCGGCGTTCAGGGCAAACCAGCCGAGTATTCCGTACATCCAGCTGGATTCTTCATCGCAATCACTGCAGATACGAGATGATGCCGGCCCGGCCGCAGTGTTCTTGCCGCGAGAGATTGCTCTAAATCGCCCCGTGACTGCAGAAGGGGGTATTAGGCTGGGAAGCGGAGCATCCCTCGTTGGTTCCGACCGCCTGCGGGGTAAAGCGGTTTTTTCAGGGGACGGCAAAACGCGGCGGTTCCAGATTAACTTCAAGCAGGGATTCAGCTCGGAGCCGTTTGTGGTTATCTCTACCAACCAGTTTCACCGGTGCCGATTGGCAGAAGTAACCAGATTCGGTTGTGCAGTTGAGTTCGAAGCGGCACCCGAGCCGGGAGACGGCAACGTCATTATATGGTGGTTCTGCGTTGAGTAAACAGCGCCGGGATCGTGTTCTGGGTGCTTTAACCGTTCGGCGTTCAACCCTCTTTCGCGCTCCCAAAGATCCCAAGCGCGTAACAGCTCAGGCACGGTTACGAGCCGAAAGCCAGCGGCGCGCAGGTTCTCCAATATCTGGGGTAATGCATGCACGGTTTCCAAGTGCCCCGGACCGTCATGCATAAGGATAATATCGCCCGGATGAGGTGTGTGCAGAACGTTGTTTGTAATCAGCCTCGCAGGGATCCGCGCGGAATCCGCTGAGCTTATTGTCCAAAGCACCGCGGTGTAGCCCTGCCCAAGGGCTGCCCGCGCCAGACGGCCGTGCGAGAATCCACCCGGAGGCCTAAAAAGAGTGGTGGTGAGTCCGGTGACTTTCCGAATGAGCCTGGAGTTTGAGTCTATATCTTCAGCGGCGCCTTCGGCCGAGATGGAGTAGGAATGAGAGAAGCTGTGATTGCCAATCGCGTGGCCGTCGGCCACCACCTGCTTCAGGATGTTCGGGTGCAGTCTAATGTGCTTGCCGATAACGAAGAAAGTTGCTTTTGCATCATGCTTTTTCAAAATTTCCAGGACCTTGGGTGTCACAATTGGGTCTGGACCGTCGTCGAAGGTAAGAGCAACCATGGGCTCGTTGAAACCGCGCGGCTTTTGCCGCACAATGCACCCGCGGTATCGGTTTGGCACGAGCAGATCCTCGTTTTTAGTGGGGAGTGATGTGTTTTCTTCCTCCGAACCTTCGGCCGCAGGTGCAACACCCAGCACACTCTGTTCGTCGATCTCTTCTTTATCAACCAGTGGAACGGCTGCCAAGAAGATAGCGCACAAAAGCAGAAAAAACAGTTTCTTGTATGCGGGGAAAACAGAACGCATGAAAAACTGCCTCCCTGTAGGGGCCAACAAGGAGCCTACCGCACCATCTACACAATAGCATCTGGGCAAGAAAAAAGTAAAGAGCAACCTTGCCGGGCAAATTGGTTTCCTATGGGGAGCAAAAAGAAATGGAGCGGGAGACGGGGCTCGAACCCGCGACATCCAGCTTGGAAGGCTAGCGCTCTACCATCTGAGCTACTCCCGCTCCAAGGTCCATTTGTATATTATCACTGCTTGGAATTCTTGTCAACTCCGTAAAAAGCCTTTTTGGATCCTGAATACATTCGCAAAAAACACCGCCTCTTGCGCCAAAAGCCGCTTGACTTCAAGTTTCCAGTATGATATACTTAAGTGCAACTTACAGGTAGATGCAAAATATGCCAAATGTTCGGAAGTGCTGCC
>JBMFPP010000272.1:0-4181 GCA_049969055.1 Armatimonadota bacterium
CCGGTCTGGATCGAGCCCGGCTTCGCGGAACAGCGCGCGGTTGTAGTACAAAGCGCGGTCATCGGTGCCGTATGGGATGGCGTAGACCTTCCCTTGGTACTCTGCCTCGGCCCAGCAGGCGGGGAAGTAGTCTTCTTTCCGGATAGGACCCGGATCCTTCTTCAAAAAGTCGTCCAGCGGCATAAACGCACCGCGGGAGGCCCAATCGCCGATGGTAAACCTATCTTGGTGTATAACGTCCGGCGGAACCCCGGCGGCGATGGATGTCATTAGCTTCTGGGGATCCATACCGCCGGCGCCCATGGAAAGCATGGTAACCTTGATGTTGGGGTGTCTGCGCTCGAACTCGCGCACCACTGCATCCTGGCCCTTGGACTCCTCAGAACTCTGCAAGCCCCACACAACAAGCCGAATCCGAGCATGCGACGGCGGTGCACTGAAAACCAGAAGCAGTAAACCTAAGAGAAGCAGAAAGCCCTTTTTCTCCACCGCACCGGATATGCAAAAAACAGCTCTCGCCATTTTATGCCAAAAGCTCAGTCCGGAGGCAGATCTTCTTGATGAGCAGAAGTGCCGGCTTCTTCCGGAACCCTCGGAGCCACCTCTCCGTGGTTGCTTCCGGGAGCAGATTCAGCCCGCGGTTTCCGCCGCCTTCGCCTGCGCCGTTCCCTTTCCTCATCCGGAGGCTCTACCATGCGCACCAGGCTGATGCTTCCCAGGTAAAGCAGTGCCATAGGAGCAGAGAGCACAAGCATGGTGAACGGGTCATTGGAAGGGGTAAGTATGGCGGCGATAAGCATGATAATAACCACAGCCTGACGCCAGTACTTGGTTAAGGTGGACGCCCTCACCAAACCTATCTGCCCCAACAGCATAAGAACTACCGGAAGCTCAAACGCTACACCAAAACCGAGGCACATCTTCACCATGAAGAGCAGGTAATCGGACATGCGCTGCACCAGCTCCACCTGCTGGGGGATATATCCAGCAAACCAGCGAAGCCCCGCCGGCAGAACCACATATGCCATTCCAACGCCAATGCAGAAAAGGAAAATCGCCAGCGGCATAACAACGCGAACCGGCTTGCGCTCCTGCGGGGTGAGAGCCGGCACAATAAACCCCCACAGCTCTGCCAGTATGGGCGGCGATGCCAGCACCAACCCCGAAATTAAGCACACCTGAAGCCTAACGAAGAAGGCCTCGGTTATGGTCATAAAAACCAGCTTATAGCCCTTTTCCTCCAATATGGGTCGGATAGGGGCGGTGAGCACAGTGTAAATGGGGTTGTAGAAGAACCAGCACAGCACAGCGCCGACGGCAAGGTAAATTATCGCCCGTATCAGCCTGGTGCGAAGCTCCTCCAAGTGCTCAAAAAGCTCCATCTCCAGGTCGTACGGCTCATTGGGCGGCAGGCGCGGCACCACGCGCCGAATAATCACCAGCCAGGCGATAACTACACAGCCCATGAACAACCCGAAGGTTCCCGTCGGGGTGCTCCACAGCTGAGCCAGCGCTTTACCTATAGAAGCAATAAATTCCAACACGAGAGTTGCTCTAAACCCAAGCAGAGGCGGCGGGCGCACCGCTCGGCGCCGCTTCTGCGCCGCCTCTGGAAACTGCCAACGTCAAATCAACCAACCAAAGAAACGTAAACTTCCATCTGGGTGCGGGTGGTTTCCGCGCCGCTCGTTCCGGAGGTGGAAGTTCCGGTGTAACCCGATGGGGGGTACCCGGGTGCGCCGCCGTAGGGCCGGCCGGACATATACCTGTACCTGCTGTAAGCGGTGTACGGATCGTAACCGGGCGCGGTGGGACCCGAAGTCGGCGCTGGAGCCGTAGCGGCCAAACTGGCTCCCGAAGCTCCGCTGAGGTCCACAGAGAATTTATCTTCAACCCGCACAACGCGGCCCCGCTTGAAATCGAAATACGTAATGCGCTTTCCGGTAATGGGAAACAGCGTTGGGGTAACAGCCCCCGGCAGCATATATATAGCGGTGCCGTCGTACTCGGTTTCGATTTTAGCGGTTTCGTAGCCGTTCTGCCACTCAAACCCCTTCAATGTGTGGACGACCTTGTTCTTCGCAAGCGCCAGGGTCCAGGCACCTTGGAGATTGGCGGCTTCGGAGGCGGTTGGCATATCCAAAACGTCCACGCCCTGGTAAAAGAGCGGCACCTTTATGCCGCTTTGCCACGAAAAACCCGGCCTAATCGGTTCTTTTGGCACGCGCAGGAACTGAAGCGCGGCCTGCTCTTTCGTGCGCTCCATCCGCTTGCCCGGAAAGATCGAACCATCTCTTGCAACCGTCATAACCAAACTGCGGCCGGCTTTGTAGAACTGAACAGTTTGGTTAGCCTCGGTTTGGCGGCTCGTTCTTTCGATCTTCTCGCGGATAAGCGCCGCGCCGTTGGGCAGAACGTCATCGCAGGTGCGCTTCACAATCAGGTGGTTGCTGAAAAGCTCAACATCGGCGCTTCTTGCTATCGTACGGTGGCTGTAAAGACGCTGCTCCTCAGGCCGGAAGCGGTAAACCAAGCGCACCATCGACGGAGGGTTATCCAGCTTGTTTTTAACGGTTACGTACAAGCTGTCGATATTACCGACCTGCTTGCCCTTTTCATCAACAACCATAACGCGGATTTCGTGCCTGCCGTCCGGCACAGGTTCATCCCCGGGTGAAGAACCCTTGGTATCCCAAACGTAGGTCACGCGCGGAGCCTTCAGCGGGCGGGCTACCGCGGCGCGGAACTTGCCGTCTATTTGAACCACCATGTAAGCATTGGCCGGCACAGCGCCGGAATCTATCTCGATTTTCACCCGCTCGCGGACTATGGAGTCCGGCGCCGGGTTAAGAATGCGCACGGGGCGAAGGGCGGCCGCCGAAGCCGGCCACACCAATGCAAACTGAATAAAGGCCGCCGTTGCCACCACACACATACGATGCAGATAGAACATACGACTCCATTCCTCCCCTATTGCGAGCTGCACAGAACAAGAAGTTTTGGCGTTCAATCAGTCCGTGTTGGTTTGCCAAAACTTCTTGCAAGAAGTTTTGGCGTTCAATCAATCGCTGTCTGGCAAATCGTTTTGCCGGTTCAATCAGTTGGTTTCAGCAAAACGATTTATCTGCCAAAACTTCTTGGCGGTGTTGGGTTCTGGCTCCGAATCTTACTCCCCAACCAATGCCGCTACGTTCAGCTCTTCAAGAAGCTGTCCTGGGTCAATCCCATAGGCTTGCGCTACCCGCTCAACGGTTTCCGCACCAGCACCGAAGCAGGTGCAGCACTCCATTCCATGCCGAACAAAAACTTCGACAAGGTGCGGGTAGGCTCTTAAAACCTCGGCCACGGTCATCTTCCCAGTTATGGTATACCGAGAATCACCGCTCAAATCCGCAATCCTCCAGTTAAAAGCCGGAGACTCGGCAGATCGGCCCTAAGAAAACCAAATTCGCAGCAAGAATGCGTAAAGCGTTACCGTAAAGAAATAGCCGGCAACAACCTGCGCCCACCCCATGTTCCACAGCCGCACAAACAGCGGAGCAGCGCTACCGCTTTGAACCTCCTCTTTATACTTCGCCAGCAGTTGGCGTCCTGCCTCCACCCCTTTTTCAATGTATTTAGGTGCGGCAGGCCGCGTGGTGATATACTGCTGAAAATAGCGCCCCAAAAACCTCCAAGTAAGAACACTTACCAACAGCGCCACGTAGCGGTCGATCCACTCCAAAGCCGAAAAGATGAGAAGGATCATCACAAGGTTTGTTCCGCAGCGGGGGTGCGCCCTGGGCATCTGGCTCACCACTTCCGGAACCAGCACTTCGCCACCCTCAATAGCGGCCACAGTTTGGTGCTCGGCGGCGTGGTAAGCCGAAAGCGGCGAGATGCGCACCATTATCAGCATCAAAACAAAAGGCATTATCTCCCTGCTTGCGTACAGAAAAGCCCCGGGAACGGAAACGGCGCTGTCCAGATAGTTAAGCCCAACCGCAGTGGCGTAGTCCGAAACAAGATAAAACAGCGCCAGCGCAACCCCTGTGAGGAACAGGCCAAGGTCGCCGGCACCAGCCCTTACGGTGCCCGTGGTTAGATACACCCCAAGCGGGGTTGCCATTCCCGCGATCCTGTTCGGGCGCACCGATGCGGTTGCAGCGGAAAGCAGATCAGCATGCGTTACAACCCCGCGG
>JBMFPP010000273.1:0-4174 GCA_049969055.1 Armatimonadota bacterium
GTACCGAACGTAATTATCTGCGCCACGTGCTCTTCGCCGTACTTGCGGCGCACATACTCCAGCACCTCGTCGCGGCGCGTGTCCTCGAAATCCATATCTATATCCGGCGGGGTGATCCGCTCTGGAACCAAAAAGCGCTCGAACATGAGGCCATGCTTGAGGGGGTCTATTCTGGTAAGCCCAAGCAGATACGAAACCAAGGATCCAGCGGCTGAGCCTCTGGCTCCCGCCAGTATGCCACGGCTTTTAGCAAAGTTTGCAAAATCCTGCACGATCAAAAAGTAAGCAGAAAACCCTTTCTGGGAAATTACATCCAGCTCGTAGTTCAGGCGTTGATAAACCTCCGGGCCAGCATTTGGGTAAAGCTTCGGGATGGCCTTTTCGCATTGGTAGCGCAGGTAAGAATCCACGGTGTAGCCTTCTGGCACGTCGAAATTGGGAAGGTACGTACTGCCAAGCTTCAGCTCCAAGTTGCATCGCTCTGCAATCTCCAGCGAGTTTGAAACGGCTTCCGGATAAGATTCAAACCGCTCCAGCATCTCATCGCCGCTTTTGAAGTAAAACTCCTCCCCGGGATAACGCATGCGGTCTGGGTCATCAATGCCACTGTTGGTTTGTATGCAGAGCATCACGTCGTGTATCTTGGCGTCGGATTTTTTAAGGTAGTGAACATCGTTGGTGCAAACAACGGGAATGCCAAGATCTTCGGCCAACTGCAGAAGAACCGGGTTAGCCTTTGCCTGGTCCTCCAAGCCGTGGTCTTGAATTTCGATAAAGAAGTTATCTGCTCCGAACGTGTTTTTGTAGAAAAGCGCGGCCTCGCGGGCGCGGTCCTTGTTTCCTTTCAGCACCCAATAAGGCACTTCGCCGCTGAGGCATGCCGAAAGACAGATAAGGCCCTCGCGGTGGCGGTAAAGAAGCTCGCGGTCAACCCGCGGCTTATAGTAGAACCCTTCTAGGAAGCCGGCGCTCACCAGCTTGATTAGATTCTTGTAACCACGTTCGTCTTTGGCCAGCAGGACCAAATGGTGCTGTTCCGCATCTCTGCGCGGGTCCTTGTCGGTGCGGTGTCTGCCGTCGAAAGTAACGTAAACCTCACAGCCGATGATGGGCTTTATTCCGGCATCTTTGCAGGCTTTGTAAAACTGGATAACGCCGTACATAACGCCGTGGTCGGTTAAAGCAACTGCCGGCATGCCCATTTCGACGGCGGCCTTCACCATATCCGAAATGCGTGCGGCGCCGTCCAAAAGGCTGAACGAAGAGTGGTTGTGCAGATGAACAAAAGGTACAGGCATAGGCTTAGCTAATCTCCGAAAGCGGCTCTGTATGCGCAAGAGCCGGTTTGCTCACCAATGACCATTGTAGGAATCGACGGCCTGGTGCTCAAGGGCGAGGCAAGCGTGGAATTCCACCAAAGCTCCGGAAGTTAAAAGTGGCACAGCCGGGCTTTCGAAAGCGGGAGGACCTAACGAAAAACCGCCGGCCGCTCTGCCAACAGCCGACGGTTAGATTGCAACTTGAGAAGCGCTACACTTCGCTCACAAACCTTATGCCGGTGAACTTGCAGAACCGCCCAAGGTCCTCCGTGATGTCACCGTAGCACGTCTGCCGGTGCAGGCCGCCGGTCCAGTTCTGCCAAAGCCTGCGCACATCGCCGTCCACCTGCACCTCTATCTTGGTTCTGCATCCTCTATCCGTTTCTGGGGTGGATATGATGGTGCCGGTGAAGTAGCGAATCTCATCGGTGCCGAGCAGAATGGCCTGCGTAACTCTCTGTCCAACGCGCATTTTGGCTTGCACCGTTGCCCCTTCTTGCCGCTCCATAATCGTGCGGATTTTGTAGGGAGACGCCTTACCGCCGGGGCCGTCCATCTTGGTGCTTCCCATACAGTGCGCCAGAATGATACTGTTCCTCGATTCATCCACCGTCGGATCGCTCACGAACCCGGGCTTTCCCGCCAAACCCTGGAAGATGATGTGGGTCATGGCACACTGGAGATCCGACTCGCAGATGCCGCCGTAACCAAGGTTGTTCATCCGGCAGTGGCTGAGGCACGGATATGCCGGCAGTTGGCGCCACATGGTGCCGTAGCAGTCCACAGTGACCACGGTGGCTTCTTCTTCATCCAGCAGGCGCTGTAGGGCCAGCGCCAGCCTCGCCGACCGAACAATCTCATCCCTGGAAGGCTCCACAATCCTTTCGGCCTGTGATATCCACTGCTCGGCTTCGGATCTAGCATCTGCTTCTGGAACCGCATTGTAAAGCTCCACCACACGCTCCCGACCGACTGCTTTGATCTCGGTGCCGAACTTATCTTTCACCGCCTGAGCATACGAGGTGTTCGGAGCAGTGGTGATGTTGAGGATTTTGGCCTCCCTGAGGTGGTGAATGGCCCTGAATGGGCGTACGGCAACAGCCAGCTGGTTGAAATCGCTGGAGAGAATGCAGTCGAACAAGGCGCCCTCCGGCCTACTGCGGAGGTAGCCGAAGCTGGTCCACTCGTGCCCAGAATACGGCTGTGCCAGAAGCACCGTAGGCCGCTTAAGGGCAACCAGCTCCTGCAGAATTCCCCATATACCCATCGAAAGGTGAATCGCCAAGATTCCGTCGGCGCTTTGCAGGCGGTTGGCAATGCCGCGGAGCTGTTCCACGGATGAAACTGTTTCGTTAACCACAAAATCCACATCTGCAAATTCCGCTTTGCGCTTTGCAAACTCCGCCTCGTAGCGCCTCACTTCTTCGCTCAGCTTCAGCTTGGGGGTAGGCCAATGCGCTCCTTCAGTGCCGATGTAGAGCTTTGCAACGCGAACTTTTGACTTCCTGCAGCCCGGGCTTATAGGTGCGCTTCCTCCAACCGCTCCGCTGGCAAGCTGGATCGAGCTTGCGGCCAATACACTGCCAACGGCGGCCGCCTGCAGAAACTCTCTCCGCGTGGCTTTCCCTGACATAATTAAACCTCCTCTTCCGACTAAATAACTAAATAATCTCAACCGTGCTGCTGCAAACCGTAGTAGAGCACTGCAAACCAGAGAGGCGCGGAAGCCACCTCCGCGCCCCTCCTGCCTTGCATTTAAGGCACAAAGCGGTTAAGACAGCTTGTCCAGTCCTACCGCGGCTCGCAGAATCCGCGTAACATCGGCAATATCGATTTTGCCGTTCTTGTTTATATCACCTGCTTCGATCTGCTCCTGCGTTGGGGTCTTAAGCAGACCAACAGCAATCTGCAGAGCAATTGTGGCATCCGGAATGCCGATCTTCCCGTCGCCGTTCACATCGCCGGGCACAACCGCCGGCTTCGGTGCCTCCAAGAGGGGCGGGTTGTAAACCTCAAGCTCGGAAAGACCGGGTACATTGGTATCGTGGTTCGTGTAGAAGATGAAGTAGCGCAGAGCCTTGGCGCTAATCGGCTTCTCGAAGAGGAAGGTCTTGCTGGGACCCGTAAACTCCGGGTTGAACTCTGTATCCGGAATGGGCTCCCACTCTCCGGACGGTGCCAGTATCTCCAGGCGCGATTTCTGAATCACTCCGCGGAACCCGAGCAGTGCCACCATGCGGAACTGGGTCTCCTTATCCCACGTAACGCCGATCCACTGGCGCTTCGTCTGCAGAGGGTCCGACATCCACGCCGTGGTGAGGTCGCCGTCCAGCACGTTCTCCGGCACGTTCGTGCCGTCGTCGCTGGAGGCCGACGGCTTTCCTTTAAGCGCGAGGTTCTCGCCCAGCGGTGCAAGCTGGATGACCACTTCCACCGATTTGTCTTTGGAAACCACCACAACCTTCGGATCCCCGCTTAGGTATCCGCCGGCGGATGCGCTTACAAGATATTCATCCGGCTCAACCATTGCGGTGAACGCGCCGTTGCTGTCCGTCGTAACAATCGCGCCGCCCGGTCCAACCGTAACGGCGGCCCCGGCAACCGGCTTGCCGCTGGTAACATCCACAACGGTCCCCTTCACCGTGCCCACCGGAACGTTGGACACCTCCAGCTCCCAAATCGAAGCCACATTGTCCGCCCGACTGACGAGAACGCGCAGTACATTGGTGGTTACCGGATTGCTGAAAACAACAGACAGCACAGGGTCTCCACCGGTAGTGGGCACAGTTGCTCTGTAGATATCCACCCAATCGCCTTTGGATTTGTCCAAAATCTGGAGGGCATATTCTCGAATG
>JBMFPP010000274.1:0-4149 GCA_049969055.1 Armatimonadota bacterium
CCGAATACAAAGACGACGCTCTGGCGGCGCGGTGGAAGAACCTTTTGGAGCTTCGTGATGCTGTCAACAAGGCGCTGGAACAGGCCAAAAACGAAGGCCGCATCACCCAACCGCTGGAGGCAATGGTTAAATTGTCGGTTCCCAAGCCGCTCTTCGAAGCAGTATCCCCCTACAAGGAGACCCTCGCTTCCATATTCATAGTGTCGAAAGCAGAGCTTGAGATGAGCGCAAACGGAACGGATGTGGAGATCGCGGTGGAACCAGCTTCCGGCGAGAAGTGCGCCCGCTGTTGGTTGGTTCTTGAAACCGTTGGCTGTAGTGCAGAACATCCCAAACTGTGCCACAGGTGTGTGGAAGCATTGAAGGGCTGAAACTGGAGGTGCCTATGGCACAACCGGTTGTGGACCTAGAGAAAATGAAGCGGGTTTTGCTGGAGAGGCGCGCCCGTTTGGAGAACCAGCTGCGCCGAATGGATCTCAGCATCCACGGAAGCCAAACCGATGAGGCGGGAGAACTGTCAACTTACGACGATCACCAGGCGGACCTGGGCACAAGCACTTTCGAACGTGCCAAGGACCTTGCCGTTCACGACACAATCGCCAATCTAATAAAACAGGTGGATGCAGCTCTGAACCGCATCGAACGGGGCGGATACGGCATCTGCGACATGTGCGGTGAGCCCATCGCACCGGCAAGGTTGGAGGCCATTCCCTACGCCACTCTCTGCATAAAGTGTCAAAGAGCTTTAGAGGGCTCGTAACACGCCCACCGTTTATATTGTTTTTCGCTGTTCTCGGGCTGGATCAAGCCTCGAAAAGCCTTGTCCTTGGGATTAAAAAGGGCGATTTCCCGCTGTTGCCCGGCTACTTGAACATCTCCGTTGCGTATAACACCGGTGCGGCTTTCGGGATTTTGCCCTCGTATCAGTGGGTTTTCGTGCTGATTTCGATATTGGTTCTGGCCGCTGTGTTTTACCTGCTCCGCAGAAGATTGGATGCGGCGCAGGAAACGGCCCTTTCGCTTCTGGCAGGAGGGGTTTCCGGCAATCTAATTGATAGGCTGGGGCGCGGATTCGTTGTTGATTTCATAGAACTTAGATACGCCGGCAAGCGCATCTGGCCGACTTTCAATTTGGCAGATGTTGCGGTAACCGTAGGCGTTCTGCTACTGCTTTTGAAGCTGAACGCAGGCCGCCTCCGAAACAAACCCCATACCGCAGTGGAAGATGCCGGCGACGGCGCGTGATGTATCCCGTTATTTTGCGCATAGGTCCCATTACCGTCTTCTCTTACGGTTTGATGCTGGCGCTTGCCTTCGGTTTGGCCGTACTTTGGGCTTCAAGGCAGGCCTCCAGGCGCGGTGTCGGCGTCCAAACGATTTTGGACCTTTCGCTTTGGATGCTTATTTTCGGCTTAGCTGGCGGCCGGCTGTTGTTCGTACTGCTGAACAGATCCGCGTTCCCAACATGGTTGGATATATTCCGCACGTGGGAGGGCGGTCTGTCTTTCCACGGGGGGCTTCTCGGTGCGGTGGGAGCGCTGGTTGTTTTCGCCAAGCGGCGCGGGTTGAACCCTTGGGAGCTGATGGACCTGCTCTCGCCTGCGGCTGCATTGGGCTACGCCGTGGCCAGAATCGGCTGTTTTCTGAACGGATGCTGTTATGGAACTCCCACAAATCTGCCTTGGGGTGTAGCATTTCCGGGAGTTCACCATGCGGTCCGCGTCCATCCCACCCAGATATATGCTTCCGCCGCAAATTTTGTTCTGTTCGCGGTGCTTGCGGCCGTTCTCAAGGCTGAACCGCCAAAAGGGGTTGTTTTTGGTTTGTACCTCGCCCTTTACTCCGTTTACCGTTTCCTTATAGAGTTTCTCAGGCGGGGCGCAACAGCACGGGTTTTGGCCTTTGGGCTCACGGAGGCGCAGTTTGCCAGCGCTGTCCTCTTCGCCGCGGGAATAGCGCTTGTGCTTGCCAAACGAAAGATTCGCCAAAACATATAACCGCCGCAAAATGGAAAACGGAAAGCAGAGCCAACGCATAGTGGTACCAGAAGCCGCTTTTGGGCAAAGGCTGGACAAGTTTTTGGCCGATCGGCTTCCGGAGTATTCACGCTCTTTGCTGGAGAGACTCATCGAGCAAGGGCACGTCACTGTAAACGGAAGCACTTCCAAGCCCGGACTCCGATTGAAGGGCGGCGAGGAGGTGGTTGTAACCCTGCCGCCGTCGGAACCGCCGTCTCTTCGTCCCCAACCCATCCCGCTGGAGATTCTTTACGAAGATGAGCATCTGCTTGTGATCAACAAGCCGCGGGGGATGGTGGTTCATCCTGCGCCCGGCGCCAAAGACGGGACTTTGGTGAACGCCGTGCTTGCTCACTGTCCAGACGCACTGTCTAGAATAGGCGGTGAAGACAGGCCGGGAATTGTTCACCGCTTGGATAAGGACACTTCCGGGTTGATAGTGGTTGCGAAAACCGACCAGGCGCACAGGTCCCTGGCGGAGCAGGTACAGGCGCGGACCGCATCCCGGCGGTATCTTGCGCTGGTGTGGGGACAACCGAAGTTCCAGCACGCTGTGGTGGATGCTCCGATCGGGCGCCACCCAACCGATAGGAAGAAGATGGCTGTTCTCGCTTTCGGTCCGGCCGCGCAGAAGGCCCGAGATGCGGTTACAGAGCTAACAGTGGTGGAACGGTTTGGGGTTTGCACCTTGCTGGAGGCCAAACTCCACACTGGCCGAACGCATCAGATTCGAGTGCACTGCGCGCACATCGGCCATCCGGTGGTGGGCGACCCGATTTACGGCGGCATGCACAAGATGCCAAGCGAAGCCCTGCGCAGTCATCAGGCACGCAAGCAGTGGGAAAACCTGCTTGCGGACCTCGGCGGCCAAGCCCTCCACGCCTACATGCTTTCGTTTGACCATCCTGCAACCGGCCAGCGTTTATCCTTCCAAACCGAGCTTCCGGCAGACATGGCGGCTCTTGTGGAGTTTCTGCGCGGCATTGCCGGCGGCTGGCCCCGCGGCCAGAATTGAAACCCAAACGCAAATCTGAGCAAACTCGCCTTCAAAAACCCAATCAATTCCAGATGGGATTTTTCGAAGTTCTGCCAAGGAACCGATGGATGATCAGAAAAGGGTCAGAGTCTCTCTTGCTCACCTGCCCCCATCCCCGGCCCTTCTCCCACTGCGGGGAGAAGGGGACTCTGGCTTCCCCTCTCCCGAAACTGGGAGAGGGGTTAGGGGTGAGGGCCAGCCCGCCTGCAGAAGAGGGGTCAGAAGTGAGGGCCGGCACGCACCCACCCTTACCCCGACTTCCTTCTTCCGCCGTTGGGAGAAGGATAAATCGATATCCCTTTCACGACACTGGAAGCTAGGGTTGGAGCGAGGACAAACCGACTCTTTTTAGAAAAAAGCCCTGAAATCAAGGTAAACTAAGTAGACACGATATGTTAAATTTCGGTATACTATAGGTACCCCCTGTTTCTACCGACGCAGCGAGAGGGAAGGGGTGCCGCCCAAGGAGGATGGTGCGTTTATGGAAGCTTGGAACGTCGGAAAGAGCCGGAAGCAAGCTTTCACCCTTATCGAGCTTCTGGTGGTGATTGCGATTATCGCCATTTTAGCGGCTATTCTGTTCCCCGTGTTCGCTAAGGCGCGCGACAAGGCCCGACAGTCCTCCTGCTTTAACAACATGAAGCAGATAGGCTTGGCCTTCGTGAGCTACGCAAACGACTGGGATGATTACTTCCCCAGCAGCCACTTCGCCGCCTACATGTATCTGCTTCGACCATACTTGCCAACCGCACAAGTGTGGCGGTGCCCAACCAACGCCAGCGGATATTACTACGTGCAGTACGACCACATCGACCCCAAGCGCGCCGGCCAAATTGTGAAAACCCCCGAGATACCGGACGGACGCTGGCCGAACAGCTACATCATCAACGACGATGTGATCAAGGGCACCTTCGACCGCGAGGAGCGCGGCAACCTGGCCGATGTTCAGTATCCGGCCGATACTCCCATGCTTGCCGAATCGGAATACCAACAGCGCGCCGAGGAAGAGAACACCGAACACCGCGTGAGCCCGGTTATAGCTCCTGAAACACTCGGAGCTAAAGGCCCCACAGATTACCTCGGTTCGAGCTGGTG
>JBMFPP010000275.1:0-4140 GCA_049969055.1 Armatimonadota bacterium
GGAAAAGAAGATCCCGGAGGCCCCAGACCGATGCTTAGAGTTCTATCGCGGTCTGCTGGCCCGCTTCCCCAAAAACGAGGCCGTACTATGGTCGTTTGCGGATTACTGCGAGAAGCGAAAGCTCTCCAACGAACGAGCAAATGCGCTTAAAAAACTGACCGAGATCAACCCAAAGAGTGTAGCCGCCCACAGGCTTCTGGCTTCTGTTTATCAAGACCGCAACGAGCTCGACAAAGCCTTAGAGGAATACAAGAAGGTGGTAGAGCTAATGCCGAACTCGGCCGCTGTGAGGGTGGAACTAGCATCCGCCTATGAGAAGGCTGGAAAAACAGACGACGCTATCCGGGAATACCGAGAGGCTCTAAGGCTGGACTCGCAGAACGCTCTTGCACAGGCCGCACTCAAAAGGCTGGAGCCGCGGGCGAGCGCTCCGTCTGACAGCCAGAGCAGTGAATCTAGTTCCAGCAAATAACAGCGCGTTGGCAAACTGAACTCTAAAGGATGGTGTCCATGAGCAGTAATCACGTTCCCCTGCTCCAAATGAAGGGGATAAGCAAATCATATCCGGGCGTGCAGGCCTTAAACAACGTGGATTTCGAGGTGGAAGCCGGTGAGGTGCACGCTTTAGTCGGTGAAAACGGTGCCGGTAAATCCACGCTCATGAAGATATTGGCGGGAGCTGAACCCCGCGACAGCGGCGAAATACTGCTGAAAGGGCGTCCGGTCGGCGACCTTACACCCCAGAAAGCATTGGAGCTGGGCATCGGTATGGTCCACCAAGAGTTTAACCTCGTCCCTTATCTATCCGCGGCAGAGAACATCTTTCTGGGACGAGAGCCGCGCTCGCGCATCCCCGGCTTCATAGACTTCAAAACCATGTACCGCGAGGCCCAACTCATAGTGGACAGCCTTGGAGCCAACTTCGATGTGCGCCGACCGGTAGCATCGCTGTCTGTGGCGCAACAGCAAATGGTCGAAATAGCCAAAGCCACATCCCAAAACGCCGTCGTCATTGCGATGGACGAGCCATCCGCAACTCTTACGGAACACGAACTGGAGTCACTATTTCGCCTCATCCGCTCTCTGAAGGCCTCCGGCATCGGAATCATCTACATCTCCCACCGCCTTGAGGAGATATCGCAGATCGCTGACCGCGTAACTGTTCTGCGGGACGGCCAGCTTGTTGGTACCCGACGCGTCAGCGAAGTCTCCCGCGAGGATCTCATCAAGATGATGGTCGGCCGAGAACTGAAAGACATGATCCCCAAACAGCCGGCTCCCATAGGCAAAGAGGCGTTGAGAGTGGAACATTTAAGCCGCGCAGGCGTTCTGCACGACATCAACCTAACAGTTCGACAGGGGGAAATACTCGGGATTGCCGGACTTGTTGGCGCCGGCCGAACGGAGCTTGCGCGCGCCATTTTCGGCGCAGACCCAATAGATTCGGGCAAGATATATCTGTTCGGGCGGGAGGTCAAGATTACCTCGCCGCAGGCCGCCATCCGCCACGGAATTGGACTCGTCACTGAAGACAGAAAACAGCTCGGGTTGATCCTGCAGATGGCGGTGAGGGAAAACATCTCTCTGGCCAATCTGAAGGAGCTGTCCGTAGCCGGCTTCGTTAACCGGCGGCGCGAACGCACCGCGGCAGACCAATTCGTCCGCGAACTGCGGATACGCACCCCGAGCGTGGAGCAGAGGGTGAGAAACCTATCCGGAGGCAACCAGCAGAAGGTTGTTCTTGCAAAATGGCTGTTCACCCGCTCCAAGGTGCTTATATTTGATGAGCCGACGCGCGGCATCGACGTGGGTTCCAAGGTGGAAATCTACCAACTCATGAACGAGCTGGCGGCAAAGGGCGTGGCCATCATCATGATAAGCTCCGAACTGCCGGAAATACTCGGAATGTCCGACCGGATCCTCGTTATGCACGAGGGTCGGATAGCCGGGGAGCTGTCTCGGGAGGAAGCCACTCAAGAGAAGATCATGCACCTGGCCACAGGTGGAAAATAAAAGGCGGGAGCTCCAAGAACGGAACAGCCCGCCTTTGCAGTTCAACTTATACGCCGCGGTTCGCAACCGCCTCACACTCGAAGCCTTACCAGCCCTTTACCAAACCGCTTCCACATTAAGCGTCTCCCCTTCTCTCAAAACCACAGGTCGGGCGAGCCTGATGCGGATTTCGCGACCGTTCTGCGACAATGAGGCCGGCACGGCGCTGTTCCCCCGAAACACCCTTACAGCCGCTTGTTGAGCTGCGTCTGGCAGTTCGAAAACCATCTCTCTTATCTTAAGCCGTCCATGGCGCACCTCCAAGATCTCGGTCTGAGAGCTCGGCTCGCGCTTCTGCACAAAGATCCCCCATCCTTCCGGTGCAGTGAAGAAAGACCGGTGATCCTCAGGCTGCCAGCGCGGCTTGAAGCCTATTACTCCCTTTGGCCCATCGAGAACTAACCCCTGACATGCCAGCAAAAGCGACCACGAACTCATAGCGCGCGCGTAGAACTTGCCGCACTCCAGCTCGTTAAACGGATTACCGCCTGGGCCGGAATTCAAGCCGGGCCGCAGACGTCCATCGTAGCGCCCGCGGGCCGTCGCCACAATCCTGCGCGCTTGGTCTATCATCCCTTCGTAAACCATCAGTCCAGACACTGCATATTCGATTCCGGTCCACACCTCATCGGCGTAAACGATAAAGGGATTAGGCCTTCCGCCTTTCGGCCAGGTGCAGATCAGCAAACCGCCTTCATCGTCCAGCACATATCTGCGCGGAACTTGGGTAAACCCCCGAAAGTTGGTCCTGAAGTTGTACCTCATGATTGCGCCAAGTGCTGACCGCACCTGTTCAGCGGGGTACAGGTGGCCCAGATTGAGCTGGTGCGACCACCACTGCCCCAAAAGCTGGTCGCTGTGACAGCCGGTGTTGTAATCGTTTGCGCCGGGTGCCTCGGGTATCTGAATGTAGTACTCACTGTTCCAAAGCCTAGCCACCTGATTCTTCATGCCCGCTTCGGCTATCGACCTCCAGCGGTTGGCGGCCTCGGCATCCCCCTGCTCATCGGCCATTCTGGCCGCCGCCAGCAAAGCCGCCAAATACTGCGAGCCAATAAAGGTGTTGGCGCCCGAAACTTCGCAGTCGTAAGTGTTCGGCTGGCGCCCCGATGGCACGCCATCTTCGTCCGGATCGATGCGGCGAATGAGCCATTCGGTGGCAAGCTTTACCTTCGGCCACACGCGGTTGAGGAAAGAACTATCGCCGCTCATTTGATGTTCTCTCAATGCCGCCACTATGGTGGCACACTGCCCATCTATGAAGGCCTCATGCGGAGCGTGCTGTCGGTGCTGTACCTCTCCATCTGGCCTGAGGTAAACAAGCAGATCGCTTTCCCGCATATTACGGCCTATCTCTGGGAAGAGGCGAGCATGAGTCTGCGCATAGTTCCAAACATGGGTGCAGTTTAGCGGACAGCACCCGTAGCTACCCTCGAAGGCCCCAAAATAGCCGTCCTCAGTCCAATAGCAGGTTGGGCCGCGGAAGATAACGCTCTGCGAAGTGATCGCGTCAATAAACTCCGGCGGGATGTTCGACTGGTAAACCGTGTCCCGATACAGCTTGGTGCGCGCGTACAAAGCCCGGCAGTTGGCGGCCACGTACTCCGCAACATCCAGCGCACTGCGGTACCAAGCCGCATATCTGTTGCCGGTGCGCCCGAACCTTTCCACGTTAGGGAAATGCCAGGTGATGAAGAAAAACACCGACCTGCTCTCGCCGGGCTTCAGCCTGAAACGAACAGAAGCCGCCGAATTGTATGTTGAGCCTTTCTGGCTTGGGCCTGCTTCAACAGCGCCGCGCACCGAACCCGTGCGGCGGAACTGCTCAGCCAATTGAGCGATATCAGCCCACTCCGCTGTTGCAGACGCGCCGGAGTCCAACACCCCGAGAACCATGCTTCCATACCCTGGAGAACCCGGCACCAATCGGTGTTCGGGCGAGAGCTTCTGCGGAAGGGCGGCGCGCATAAGGGCTTTTGCCCAGCTCCAAGGGAAGGAATCCGCAAGCGACATAATGAGAAAGCCCTTCCCCATCGGCCCCCGAATCAGCAGTGGCTCGCCGCGCGAAGTATGGGCCAGCACTTCGAA
>JBMFPP010000276.1:0-4109 GCA_049969055.1 Armatimonadota bacterium
TAACCACATCCTGGCACGGACCGGAGCGAACCTTTTTTGGAATGGCGGCTGAAATCCTGGCGATCTTGGGCAGCAAACGCACCTTATCGAGGAAGGTGGTTGGGGGTTCGGTTCGAAACAACTCTCCGATCTCTTCGGCAAGCTCTTCAACAGATGCCCCCAGGGCCATGTTGATCCGCTTCCAAGAACCAAAGGCGTTTATAAGAACCGGAATCTGGAAGTTGCCCGGCCGCTCAAATAAAAGCGCCGGTCCGCCGCGCTTCATCACCCTGTCCGCTATCTCTGTAATCTCCAGATCCGGGCTTACAGGCACAGTGATGCGCTTCAGCTCTCCAGCCGCCTCTAAATCGGCAACAAACTGACGAAGGTCATCGTAGGGCATGGTTCCAAACTCCACACAAAGAGTTTGTCAATTTTGGTTAAAAGGCCGTTGTTCGGCAAACGAATGTGTTAAGCTTCTCCAACCGCGCACACCTCCCGGAAAAGCTGTGACAATCTGCGGCCAGACTCCGTCCAGCTCAGCTTAGCCGCCCTTTCCAAGCCCGCCTGCCGCAGGTGTGCCCGCAGATCTTCAGAGGTTGCCACTTTAACTATTGCCTCAGCAATCGATTCAACACTGTAAGGATCAACCAACAGCGCCGCGCCGCCGGCCGTTTCCGGGAGGCAGGTGTAATCCGAGGTTATCACCGGACAGCCGCACGCCATCGCCTCCACCACCGGCAGTCCGAAAGACTCACACAAAGATGGAAAAACAAGCGCGTCTGCGGCCGAGTACAAAGGCACGAGATTTGAATGCTCCACCCTACCCAGCAGGCGCACTCTACCGGCAAGGCCGCACCGCTCCACCGCCTTTTCCACCTTGGCCCGATAACCCGGCCAAGCATCTTCGCCGCCGGCAATAAGCAGTTGGTGCGGCAGGTTGGCCTTCCTGCATGCAGTTCCAAAAGCCTCCACCAATCTAACCAAGTTCTTATACGGCGCCATGATCGCCACACACAGCAGATACGGCCCTCCCACACCGAAAGAACGGGCCACCTCAGCCCTGGCCGCGCAGAGATCCATGGGGCGGAAAAACTCGGCGGGGGCCTCCGGAATAACCACCATTTTGCCCTCCGGAACACTCAAGTACCGAGAAACCTCGCGCCGTATACTGTCAGATACGCACACCACGCGGTCCGCGTGTGCCGCCGCCCGCTTCATCATGTACCGGAAGTACACCTTCCTGGTGAAGCTTGGAAAATACTCCGGCATTGTAAACATCATCATCATCTGGATTCCCAAAACCGACCTGCACGGCAAGTTCAAAGGCGCGGAGTTCTCCGGTGAAAAAAGCACATCCACTCCCAACCGCCGAAGCAAACCCGGCAGAAAGAGCTGTTCGTACAGTATCCGTATCGGACGGCCCAAATGGGTGCCGGGACACACCACCTCGCGGAAATGCGGGTTCCCGGTGCGGAAACTCCCCGCGGTTCCAGGGCTTACGAATATCAGATACTCGGCCTCTTCATCCACCTTCGCCAAACCGCCCACAAGGTGCCGCAGATAGATGCCCACCGACACCGCGCGGCCAGGCTGTACCTGCAGGGAATTAATCCCCACAACCAGCGGTCGACCCCGACATGGAAAGGAATTCATATGAAGCCGAATGAAACTGTAAAACGAAAACTTGGTTTTACATGACAAACGGTTTACCGTTCCAAAGAACCGCGGCTCGCCGCAAACATTGTACGATTGCACAACTGCGGCGGTCAAGCGGACCCATGTCGCCAAGAAGTTTTGGCAAACAAATCGTTTTGCCGAGTTCAATTAGTTGTTGGTTTCGGCAAAACGATTTGCCAACAATGCCTGATTGAACGTCAAAACTTCCTGAAAGGAGTTTGTTCGTGCAGACGCTCTCCGGGCACACTCAAACCTACGCCTTGCTGAGAGAGCTACTGCGTATCAACGGAAGCAGTGCCCGCCTCTCTATTTCCGATGAAGAATGGCGCGCTTTGCTCGGCGCATCCGAAGAGCTGAACGTGGTTCCGGCACTTTTTCAGGTTGCAAAAGAAAGGAAAAACGTTCCGCAGGAAATCCTGAACGGCCTATCCAAGCGACAAAACACCGCACTAACTGCTAACATCATCCTGCTCAACGAACTGGATCGAACCCTGGAGGCCGTCGCCGCCAGCTTCGTTCCCGTCATCCTCCTCAAAGGCGCTTCCTTTTTCAAGCATCACGGGTGGCCGCCCTCAATCCGCTCTATGACGGATCTAGACCTGCTTGTTCACCAAGAACATCTCACTAAAACAGCAGTGGTGCTTAAGGAACTCGGCTTTGTGGAAGAGCCCGGCGATCTGGCCCCCGGTTTCTCTTCCCGCTTTTTGGGAGAGTGTTCTTTTATAAAAACCACGGCGCGACCGTGTCGACTGGATCTCCATCAAAGGCTGTTTCTGTTCGGGGCGGCGCGCAGTGAGAACAGCGCAGTGTGGCAGAGATCCGTGCCCGTCGCCGGCGCACCCGAAACCGTGAGAGCACTGTCGCTCGAAGACGAACTGCATTATCTAGCTTTCCATTTGACCTTCCACCACCGAGGCTCCGGACTGCGTTGGGAGCTTGACATTGCCCGCCTAATCCATCAGTACCGAGACGGCATAGATTGGGATGCACTGCTAGCCACAGCATGGAGATGCCGCACCGGTTTGGCGGTCCGCAGTGCACTGGAAGCGGCTGTTAGTTTGGGCGCCGGCGTCCCATCCGAGGTGATGGAACAACTCCGCGCTTACCGCCCAACGCGCGGCGAGCGCCTCTTTTGGGAGCTGGTGATGGATGAGCGCTTCACTTGGCATGCGCGCACCCTTGCTCTTCTGCCGTCCATTAAAGGAATGCGCGGCAAAACCGCCTACCTGCGCGCCAAACTTTTCCCCTCGGCAGAATACGCCGAACGGGCCTATGGTTCGCCCCAAGGCGCGGGCAAGATCGCGGCCGCAAAAAGGATGATTGGTCTGCTTGCCAAGTGCGGAGTGGGGGTGCGGCTTGCCTTAAAGGCGCTGATGCGCGGCTAGCGCGAAAGAAAACAGCTGTCGGCCGCGCAGAAGCGGTAAGGAAGCTCCTTCGCCGCGCTGATGCCTATACGGGGTGTTCGCACAATCGGCCGCGGATCAAACCCAACATCCAGAACAACAAGCGGCGAGTTGGACCGCGTTACGTCCACACCGTCGTGCTCCAAAGTTATGCCGAGCGCCTGCGTAAGCCTTCCGGGGCCCGAGGCAAGCAGGCGAACATCGTCCACGCCGCGCCTCATGCGCATCACTTCCACACCTTCCGCGGGTTCCAGAGCCCTTATCAACACTGCACAGGGAACATCCCGCGGTTCTGTAACAATGTTTAAGCAGTGGTGGGTGTGTACCCTGTAAACATAGGCGAATCCTGCGTCGCCGAACATGGTTTTGTTGCGCTGTGTCTTGCCGCGGAAGCTGTGGTTCGCCGGGTCGTTCAGAGTGTAAGCCTCGGTTTCAACGATAACACCGGCCGCAACAAGCCCGTCCACCTTAGAGAGTAAAACCTTGCCGATAAGCTGTTCGGCAACCAGCAGTGTTGGCTGGAGGTAAAACTGCCGTTGAAGTATCCGGCCGTTCATATTGCAGAGGCGGCTAAAGCTTCCATGAAGTCAGCAGCTTTTACTCGGCGCTCAGTTCGGCACTCGATGTGGCGTCGCATGAGGCGCCCAAGAACTCTCAACGTCTCGTCGTCGGCTCGTATCTTTTGGCACTCAGCCGCGGAGCAGTCCAGCATCCGCCTGGCAAGCACCGCCATGCGCTCATCGATCTTTTCCGCATCTCTAACCCGAGGAAAACAGCCTCGGCACACCACGCCGCCCAACGATGGACTAAACCCAACCGGGGCGCCTGCCGGTTCTTTGGAACCGGTTTCGAAAAATGCTTCATGCGCCGTGACATTCAAATCCGAAAAAACCATGCTTCTGCGACAGCGCACGCAAGAATTCACAGACGGTTCGTAGCCCAGTTCACGGGCGGCGTGAAGCTCGAAGGCGCAAACCGCGGCAGGAACTGACCCTCCGGCATCCAAAACCCGAAGCGACTCCACAAGCAGGTCGAACAATCCCGGAG
>JBMFPP010000277.1:0-4105 GCA_049969055.1 Armatimonadota bacterium
CCGCCCGGCGGCCAAGAGTGGCTGTGGACAGCGTGGTCGTAGTTCATCATACGCAGGGTTGGGTTCTTTATGTCTGAAAGCTGAACAGGCTCGCTGAGCGGATAGTGCTCGCAGTGGAAGTTATAGTAATAGCTACTGCCGCGTTCTTCGTAGACCGTTGGCTTTGGGGTCCACGAAGCGCCGCAGTCGTCCGGACAGCGCCAAACATCTTTTGTTTTTAGGTACTTATCGACCAGGTTCACGATTACGCCGTCGTCCCAACCCGTGGTTTTCTTCGGCGGGAAAGTTTCATCCCAGTCGCTTGTGTAAAGCAAGAGCGCACGGCCGATCTGGTTCAGGTTTGATGCGCATGCGGTTCTTCTCGCGTTGGCACGCGCTTTGGCGAAAACGGGGAAGAGGATTGCGGCCAAAATGGCGATGATCGCAATGACAACCAAAAGTTCGATTAAGGTGAACGCGCCGAGGCCGCTGTTTCGTCGAAAGATGCGGTTAATCATGGTTGTTTCACCTCGGGGGAAAATTATTCGCGGCCCGATGTTCGGCCGAGAAATCTTTGCCATTATTTTAAGTTCTGCACCTGCCTTTGTCAAACTGTCGAGAGGATGTACCGTGTCACACTTGGTAGTCGCGGAGGCGGTTTGCCACGTCGCGAGTGAATCTTCCCTCGATCAGGATGGTTTCACGTCCGTACTCTACCCGCTCGACCCTGCCGGATTCGTGGCAGATCGGCAGTAGGTGGCTCATATGGTAGGGGATAGCGGCTCGCACCGGTACCAAAAGCTTCTGCACCACGTTTTCCACGGTAAGCAGTAGTTCCTGCAGTCCCTCTCGCTTGAGGGCCGATATGTACACCGTATCGGGTCGGGTTGCTACTTCGTAGCGTAGATCGTAGGTATTTGTAAGTTTATCGCACTTGTTCAGGGCTGTTACGATCGGTTTGTTGGCCGCGCCGAGCTCCTCCAGCACGTCGGCGACCGCCTCCATCTGCTCTTTGCGGCGCGGGTGCGAGGCATCAACCACATGGATCAGGATGTCGGCTTCTGTAACTTCTTCCAATGTAGCGCGGAATGCAGCAACCAGGTGGTGGGGCAAACGCTGAATAAAGCCCACTGTGTCGGTGATCAGGATGCCCCATCCGTGCGGCAAGAGCACGCGGCGCGTAGTTGGGTCGAGAGTGGCAAAGAGTTTTTCGTCGGTGGTTACTTCGGAGCCGGACAGAGCGTTTAGGAGCGTGGATTTTCCAGCGCTGGTATACCCAACGAGCGCTGCGGTGGGGAATGGGAGGCGCCTGCGCGACTTGCGCGCTTGCTCGCGGTGGCGGCGCACCTCCTCCAATTCAGCTTCGAGTTCATCGATGCGCTTGCGGATTCGGCGGCGGTCGGCTTCCAGTTTGGTTTCGCCGGGTCCGCCGCGCATTCCCAAGCCGCCGCCCAATCTTGAAAGCTCTTGTCCGTGGCCTATGAGTCTCGGAAGCGTATAAGTGAGCTGTGCAAGTTCAACTTGAAGCTTGCCCTCGCGGGTGTGAGCACGTTCGGCAAAAATTCTGAGGATTAGCTGGGTGCGGTCCAGCACCTCCACACCAACAGCTTCTTCCAAATTTTTCTGCTGGATGGGGGTTAGGTCATCGTCTGTGATAACCATAGTGGCGCCGCGGTTTTCGATCTCCACCAAGAGTTCCTGGGCTTTGCCCTGGCCCAGATAGGAATTTGGGTTGGGTTCGGCGCGGCGCTGGATGAATTCTCCAACCACTTCTATGCCGGCGCTTTCGGCCAGAAGGCGCAGTTCTTCCATGTCGCGGTCGGGACCAACTGCCGCCAGGATGGCTCTTTCCGCCTGCTGTACGCTGTGCAGAGATTGAATTTCCTTGGTTCGGCTCACGGTTCGTGTTTACTGTTTGCCGCGAAAAGCTTTAGCATACCAAGTGCTGTTTAAAGCTTTTGTTAGACGCGGATGCCGCAGTCTGAAGCACGGTGAACCCAGGCCGTGCTTTTGCTCAGCTTATGTCGATCTCTCCCCAAAAGACCTCAACAGCCGGCCCCGTCATATAAACATTGTTGTCGCCTGCCCATTCAATAAGGAGATCCCCGCCGGGCAGGTGAACGGTAACCTTTCTGGATGTGCGCTCGTTCAGAACCGAGGCGACCACAGCGGCCGATGCACCGCTTCCGCAGGCAAGTGTTTCCCCGGCACCTCTTTCCCACACCCTCATCTTTATCTCGGTTGGTGAGATTACCTCCACAAACTCTACATTGGTGCGTTTTGGAAAGGCCTTATGGTTTTCTATCTGAGGGCCTACAGTGGAGACGGGGAACGAATCAACGTCGTTCACAAAGGTAACGCAGTGCGGGTTACCCATAGATAGGCAGGTAACCTCGAATTTTCGCCCTGCAGCCTGAAGCCTTTCACCTTTGACGGGACTGCCTTCGCCTCGCATCGGTATGGAATGGCGGTCGAACACCGGCTCGCCCATATTAACGCGGACGGCTTCAACCTGCTTGTTGCTAACGAAGAGCTTGAGGGTTTTCACACCGGCCAGCGTTTCCACCGTAAGGGTTGTATCGGTGTGAATACGGCGGTCGTACACGAATTTTGCCAGGCAGCGGATACCGTTGCCGCACATTTCGGCTTCGGAGCCGTCGGGGTTGAATATGCGCATGCGGAATGCAGCCACGCGCGATGGATCCACGAGGATGATGCCGTCGGCACCGATTCCGAAGCGGCGGTCGCACCAGCGTTGGGCAAGCTCAGGGAGTTGTTCTTCTGGAAGTTTTTCCTCGAGGTTGTTGATGACAACGAAGTCGTTGCCCAAGCCGTGCATTTTAGAGAACTTCAACTGACACCTCCTCTGGTTTGTGTCTGCCTTGGTAGTATACCACAGTCTTATGCTTCGACGGAAGATGCGGGAAGAGGCCTCAGCGGCAGGCCTGATCTTTGCAATTGAGTTCCTTATTTCGAACCCCCAGAGCCTTCGTTGACTAACAAGGGGTTTTCACATAGAATTGGCCTGGCGGTTTCTGGAAATTTTAGAAGGGGGTTGTGGAAAACAGTATGTTGAAGCGAGCGTTTGTGGTTTTTGGGATTTTGGCGGTGGCCGGCAGTGCATGGTGCCAGCAGTCTGGAAGCAGTTCCAGCACGGCGCTGAAACCTCCGCCCGACCCGGATACGGTAGCGGTTGTCAATGGAGAGAAGATAACCAGGGCAGAGTTGCTGGAGGCGCTTCTTCAGCAGTACGGCAGTACAGTGGTAGAGAGGCTTATCGAACAGAAGCTGATGGAGCAGGCGGCCAAGAAGCGCGGCGTTCAGATAACGGATGCTGACCTGAACAGGATGTACGAATCTTACAAGAGGCAGGCGCCGAGTTTGCAGGCGGTGGAAGAGTGGGAGCGCCAGGTTGGACGAAAGACGATTCTTCAGCAGTTGAAGCCGCGGCTGATTTACATCAAGCTGGGTGAGCAGATAACGCAGGTGAGCGATGAAGAGCTGGAAGAGATCCGCGCCAGCCACATCCTTGTGAGAACTGAGGGAGTAAGCGAGGCAGTGGCCAAAGAGAAGATAGAAAAGGCCTTGGCTGAGCTGAAATCCGGCAAGGACTTTGCGGAGGTTGCAAAGGCTTACTCTGAGGACGCTGGCTCGGCTTCCAACGGCGGCGATTTGGGCTTCTTCGGGCGCGGAAGGATGGTGAAAGAGTTTGAGCAGGCGGCCTTTGCCGCTAAAGTTGGCGAAATAGTGGGGCCGATAAAGACGCAGTATGGGTATCACATCATCAAGGTGACCGAGAGGAAGCCAGCAAGCCAGTTTGATCCGAATACTTTGGCAGACAAGCGCGATGCCGCAATTCTGCGGAAGACTAACGAAGCTGTGCGCCAGTATCTTAACGAAGAGAGAAAAAAAGCCCAAATAGAGCGCTACAAGCTGCTTTTGGAGAATTTCCTGAAGCAGTAGCTCCAAGATTTGGCTTCAAAGTATTGACATAAGAGTATCTAGATGATAGAATACGCCCTGGCACTGCTTTAGGAGCCACACGAAGAAGGGTTGACTAAAGCCCTTTTGGGTGGTAGAATAAGCGGTGCTGGAAAGCACTTTGAAAACCGGGGATAAGTGAGAG
>JBMFPP010000278.1:0-4088 GCA_049969055.1 Armatimonadota bacterium
CCGATCCTAGTTGCGATTGGAGAGCGGATGAACACCGCCCGCACCGGTTCGCTCCCCACCGCCGGAACCTGAATGTCGGCTTCGAAAGATTCCACCTGGCGCCCAAAGGCGTTGCGGCGCACGGTGATGTCAACCAGCCCAAGGGACGGCTGGTTGATACCTTCTATTTCTTGCGCCATCAGAATCATTCCGGCGCACGTCCCGAAAACAGCCATCCCGCTTCGACAGCGCTGTACCACCGCACCGCTCAACCCCCAACGCTCCATAAGCTTACCGATGGTTGTGCTTTCACCCCCGGGGATGATAAGACCATCAAGCCCCTCCAGTTCTTCAGCGGTGCGCACCAACACCACTTCCTCGGCACCGGCGCGTCGAAGCGCGTCCACGTGCTCCCTGAATGCCCCCTGAAGAGCCAGTACACCAATCCTGCACACTTTGCTCGTTTTTGTGCTCCCTCCGTTTTTTCCGACAAGAAGTTTTGGCAAACCAACATAGACTGGTTGAACGCCAAAACTTCTTGGTTCCCAGTTTAGCCAACCACCAGTTTATCTCGGCAAACGATTTTGCCGGCCTATCCCAAACTATCAAGAGTATCCCTGAGTATTTTCGCGCTTGCGCGAAGCGCCTCCAGTTCGGAGGAGGCAAGCTCCATCTCCACACGCTTTACAACGCCGCCTCGACCCAAAACTGTCGGCACGCTGAGGCTTACGTCGGAAATTCCATACAAGCCGTCCTGAACGGTGGAGATAGGAACCACAACGCGTGCATCAGTGGCAACGGCTTCCACCAAGCGTGCTATGGTAAGGGCTATTCCCCACCCGGCTCCGCCTTTCAAGCGGATAACCTCCGCCCCGCCTTTCTTAGTCTGTTCAAAGATATCCAACACCTTCGCCTCATCATAGCCGGGCATCGAAATCAGCGGGACGCCGTTGATAGACGCGCGGGACCAGATCGGCACCATGGAATCGCCGTGCTCGCCCAAAATCAGCGCGCTGACCAAACGCGGATCCACATCGAAGTACTCGCCCAAAAGCGAGCGGAACCTCGTTGTGTCGAAATACGTGCCGGAACCGAAGACTTTATGCGGTGCGAAGTGCCCGTCCTTCGCGGCTATGTAGGTTAGGATATCCACCGGATTGCTAACCACAAGCAGAATCACGTCTCTGGAAAGCCCAGCGGATTTGAGGTCGGAGAGTATCTGCTTGAAAAGCTCCACATTGCGGTTGATCAGCTGAAGGCGGCTTTCGTCCGGGCGGCGGCGCAGTCCCGCCGTTATGATGAGCACGTCGCAGTCCGCAACATCCTCGTAGTTACCGGCCCGTATGCGCTGTGCACCGATTAGGGATGTGCCGTGGCGGAGATCCAAAGCCTCGCCGGAGGCCGCATCCTGCATAGCCACATCCACCAAGACCAGCTCTCTGAAGCAACTAAGCATCTGCAGGGCAAAAGCAGTATTCGACCCAACCCTTCCGCCGGCGCCAACGATGCCAACTTTCATTCTCAGGCCCTCGCTTTCGATTCCAAACTGCTCCCTGATTAGATTCGCCGCGCGGCTTGCAACACCTTCAGAGTGCTCGCAGGCTTGGGCGAGTTTAATTTCTTCCCAAAACCTCTTTCACCAACCCCGGAATTTCGTTGGTGGTTTCTGCCACCTTGGCACCGGCGGCCAGCAGTGCATCCACTTTGGCCTGCGGAGCACCAGTGCCGCCGGAAATGATCGCCCCTGCATGGCCCATTCGCTTGCCGGGCGGGGCGTTTCTGCCAGAAATGAAAGCAACAACCGGCTTGCTCATCGTGCGTATATATTCTGCGGCCAACTCCTCGTCGCTCCCTCCAATCTCGCCGATAAGCACAACAGCCTTCGTTTCCGGATCGGCCTCGAAAAGCTTCAAAAGCTCAACAAAAGTGGTGCCTGGTATCTGATCTCCACCCACGCCGATGCAGGTGGTTTGCCCCAACCCGGCTTTCGTCAGATCGGCCACAATCTCATACGTAAGCGTTCCACTGCGGGAGATAACCCCAACCGGACCCGGAACAGCTATATTTCCCGGCATAATGCCCATCTTACACACCCCAGGCGCAAGCAGTCCGGGGCAGTTGGGTCCGATAAGTCTGGTTTTCGTGCGGCTCAGATAATCCACCACCTTTACCATGTCCGATACCGGGATGCCGTCGGTTATGCAAACCACCGGGTCCAAGCCGGCATCAGCCGCTTCAAGGATGGCGTCTGCCGCAAAGCGAGGAGGCACAAAGATCACGCTGGCGTTGGCACCGGTAGCGCGAACGGCCTCCCGAACGGTATCAAAGATTGGCACATCGAGCAGTGTGGAGCCGCCTTTGCCAGGCGTAACGCCGGCTACAAGCTTGGTGCCGAAAGCAAGCATCTGCCGCGAATGAAACTCACCCTCGCGGCCGGTCATCCCCTGCACCACGACCTTTGTGTTTTCGTCCACCAGTATGCCCATCACGACCTCCCCACCAGCTCCACGATCTTTCTGGCGGCTTCCTGCATAGTCTCGGCCGGGATGAGAGGCGTGTTGGCCAAAATCGCCCTCCCCTCAGCCTCGTTTGTGCCGGTCAGCCGCACAACAATAGGCACTTCCACCTTTACGCGCCGAACTGCCTCCAGAATTCCGTTGGCTACCTCATCGCACCGCGTTATGCCGCCGAAAACGTTGAACAGAACACCCTTCACCTGGGGGTCCATAAGCACCAGCTCAAGGGCGTTTGCAACCAAATCTGCCTTGGCACCGCCGCCGATATCCAGGAAGTTTGCTGGAGAACCGCCTTCGCGCTTTACCTCATCGATGGTGGCCATCACAAGGCCGGCACCGTTGCCGATTATCCCTATACTGCCGCCTAAGTAAACGTACTGGAGCCCCCTTTTGAACGCCTCGATCTCCAAAGGGTTTTCCTCCGCCGCTTCTCTAAGAGCCGCAAGTTCCGGCTGGCGGAAGAGGGCGTTGTCGTCAATATTCACCTTTGCATCCGCCGCAACCACGTTCCCCTGCTTGGTTACCACAAGCGGGTTGATCTCGGCCAACACAGCATCGCTTGAAGCATAACATTCGTACAAGGAGAAAAGCACCTTCGACACATCTGCCCAAAAGGCGCGGTCGAAACCGGCATCGATGAGGAGGTTCCGCACCTGGTAATTGGTGAGACCCAGAGTTGGATCAATCCAGGTTTTCGCAATCTTCTCCGGAGTTTCGCGGGCAACCTCTTCGATATCCACCCCGCCAACAGCGCTGACCATCACAGCGTGGCGCCTGGCCGCGCGGTCTAACACAATTCCGAGATACAGCTCCTTGTCAATGTCAAGGGCCGACTCCACAAGCACTCTATCTACCCGAAGACCCTTCAGGGGCTTTCCGAGAATCTCCGAAGCAGTGGTTTTAGCTTCTTCGGGGGTTTCCGCAAGGCGTATTCCGCCGGCCTTTCCTCTGCCCCCAACGTGCACCTGGGCTTTGATAACCACGCGCCCACCTATGTGCTTCGCCGCTTCGGCGGCCTCGTCTGCGGTTGACGCTACTTCACCCGGCGGAACCGGAATGCCGTACCGCGCCATCAGCTGTTTCGCCTGATATTCGTGTATCTTCAATCCTCTTCCCCCCTTGCTTTTCCGCGTTTAGCGAGAGGAGTTCGTTTTCGTATCTGCCCCGGTTATTTGAGCCACCAGAGAAAAGAAAGCCCTCTTCCTTTCGGTGTTTATACCCCAGTTCACGGGCGCCGATTGGTAACCCTCGGGATCAAAGTAGCCCCAAGATGCGTACCTGGACAGTGCCGCAATGAAGTTGTTCATCGGCTTATCGAAATCGAAATGATCGTCTTCGTTGAAGAGGATGGGCTTGGGAGTATAGCTCTTCATGGCGCGCACACGGTCCACCATCTCGGCAATGCGCCTCGGATCTTTCACGCCGTTGCCGTGCATGAGAACAAAATCCGACTTTGCCACCACATCTTCCGTCGGAACCACCCCTCCGCAGAAGCTGGCGCCCGCATATAAGCGCCGACCCTCCCTTGCGCTCAGCTCTTGAACGCGTTTTATCAGCTCAACCACCCTGGGCGGCCTAAGAATCGGATGGTCG
>JBMFPP010000279.1:0-4085 GCA_049969055.1 Armatimonadota bacterium
GCCGGAGGCTTAAGGACTACGTCGAATAGCTGTGTTCCCGCGTAGTGCGGGGCGCGGCCTCGATACTGCGAAGGGAGGGATAGCCTGGACGTGATTCGGGTTTGGTGAGTTTGCGTTTCGTTTCATCTCTTGTCTTACACATTCCGGCCGGAAGCGGCCGAAGATAGAAGGAGAGGAAGATGTTCGGGAGAAAGAAAGGCTTCACACTGATTGAGCTGTTGGTGGTTATCGCGATTATCGCGATCCTGGCGGCCATCTTGTTCCCGGTCTTCGCAAAGGCCCGCGAGAAGGCGCGCCAGTCCAACTGCAGCAGCAACATGAGGCAGTTGGGCACGGCCTTCCTGAGCTATGCCCAGGACTGGGACGAGAGGTTCCCTAACAGCTGGAGGACGGATACAGGAGACACCGCTACCATTCCTTACAGCTGGTGGGACGAGCAGATTGCTACCTACGTGAAGAGCGAGGGCGTGTTCAAGTGCCCCAGCAACAGCTTGAAGAGGTATTCGGTCCACCAGCCGTTCCAGCAGGTTGGAAACCAGAAGGCCAAGACCCGCATCGTGAGCTACGGCTTGAACGGACAGCTTATCGGCTTAAAGCTGTCTTCCACCAGCGGCCCGGCCAGCCGATCTGGTAAGCCGCCTACGCCGGTGACATTGGCGAGGGTTCAGGATACGGCCAACACCATCCTGCTGGCAGAGTTGATGAGGGTTGCGCCCAAGAAGAACCCGCCCAAGGCCACGGCTAAAGGCGATGCAAGCGCCAGCACCGAGATTGAGGTGGCATACCACGTGGTCGGCCCCGGCCTCGACGAGTCTAAATGGGACGACAGCTGGGGCGTTGCCCGAGATCTCCACACCGGCGGTAGCAACTATGTGTTCTGCGATGCGCACGTGAAGTATATGCGCATTATGCAGACGCTGGGTCCGCGCGGTGTTGACGCCTTCAAGGCGCAGGGCGGTATTTATCCGGGCAACATGTGGATGCTGGACAACCAGGCTTACTAAGCTCTGGCTATAACTGCGCCGGTGGGTTTGAAAAAACCCATCGGTGCAGTTTTACAGTAATGGGTCGATCCTTACTCCTGTTTTAAGCACTGTCTGAAGGGAGCGTAAGGGTCGACCCATTTTTGCAGGTGGGATTGCCCTCACCCCTGACCCCTCTCCCAGGTGGGAGAGGGGAACATTGTTCCTTTCTTCCGTTCGAAGAGTGAGAGGAGGGGGCAGGGGATTGCAAAATAGAAGGAAGAATTCTGCCCGCGAGATTAACAAAAAATCCCCTCGATTTTCCCCCCTTCCATTGGCTCGTACCTATTGAAAAAAGAACCCCGCTCTTGCGGTATTAAAGCCAATCCGGTAATATAAGTTTCGGCTTGCCGGGTTTTTTCCAGTGCAAGAGTTTCTTTGTGCGTTTTTGGAGGGGATTTAAATGGCGTCTTTGAAAGTAGGAATCATCGGGCTCGGCGGGGTGGCCAGGTGGACCCATCTGCCGGCAATGGAGAAGATCGATCCGAATGTGGCAAGGCTCACTGCAGTTTGCGATGTTCGGCCCGAGGCAGTGCAGGAGATATCCACCAAGTACGGCGTGCAGGGTTACACAGACCCGGTGAAGATGATAGAAGAAGCGGATATTGACTGCGTTATAATCGGCATTCCGCCGCATGCTCATGGGGATATCGAGGATCGGTGTATTGCCAAGGGACTGCCGTTCTTTATGGAGAAGCCGGCTCACAGGGACATCCGCAGGGCTATAGAAATCGCCGAAAAGGTGGAGTCGGCCAAGCTGGTTGCCGGGGTGGGCTATCTGGACCGCTATCAGGATATCAACCAGCCGGTGAAAGAATTTCTGGCCGAGTCGCCCGCCGGGTGCTTCACCGGATATTGGGTCGGCGGCATTTACGGAGTGCCCTGGTGGATTAAGCGGGATCAAGGCGGCGGCCAGCACTTCGAGCAAACAACCCATATTTTTGATCTATCGCGCTTTTTCTTCGGCGAGGTGGAAGAGGTTTTCGCGCGCGGCATGACGGGCCTGAACACGGATATTGAGGGCTACGATATAGAAGATGCTTCCTGCGTAACGCTGAAGTTCAAAAGCGGCTTGGTTGGCTGTGTGTGGTCCGGCTGTTTCATGAGAAAGGGCCCTGGTCGGGTTGGATTGGACATTTACACGCGGTTCGGGAGAATAGAGTACCACGACCGCAGTCACGTGATCATCGATAGAGGCACCACCAGCCAGACCTGGCGGAACACTGTGGATACAGCGGTGGCCGAGGATACGGCGTTCTTCGAAGCGGTTCGAACAGGGGATTCGTCCAAGATGCTTTCTCCGTACATGGATGGAGTTAAATCGCTGGCGCTGTCGGCGGCGGCCAGCGAGTCGATGGCCACAGGGAAACCGGTTAAACCGTTGATATAGTTAGGAATCTTTTCAGTTTTGTAGAGCCGCTCGGGTTTCTCCTGCTGTTGCCGAATTGGAGCAGGAATCCGGGCGGCGTTTGTTTTCGCAGTCCTGTTGGGATTGGGCATCCAGCTTTTCTTTCCGAGGGGATACCCTCATTCTCCCCTCTCTTCCCCAACTACAGGCGGAATGGGGCGTTCGGTTTTCCTCTCCGGGTTTCTGGAGAGGGTGGTGGGTGGGGGTTAAGCAGTGGAAAACCACAAGAGTTTGTGCCTGAATGTTTACGCAGGCTTTGTGCACGGCTGTTGCTTTGGTTTGACACCCCCGATGGCTTGTGTTACTATCGGTTTCGTGCGGGAGGTGTGCAGTGAGTAGACCGGTTGTGGCCATAGTAGGAAGACCCAACGTGGGAAAATCAACCCTCTTCAACCGGCTGATCGGCGAGCGCCGCGCAATAGTTGAGGAGACGCCGGGTGTAACCAGAGACCGCCTTTATGGGAGTTTCGATTGGCGCGGTCGGGAGTTTGTGGTTGTTGATACCGGCGGGATTGTGGTAGACGCGGACGATCCTGTGGTGCGTCAGACGCGTGCGCAGGCCGAGCTGGCGATGGACGAGGCCGATCTGATCATCTTCCTTACGGATGCCAGCGAGGGCCTGACACCTCTTGACGAGCAGGTTGCAGAGCTGTTGCGCAGATCCACGAAACCGGTGCTGTTGGTTGCGAACAAGGTAGAGGGGCGGGTGCGGGAGCAAACGGCGGCGGAGTTCTACGCGCTGGGGCTTGGAGATGTATTGCCGATATCCGCGGTGCACGGGTATGGGATTGCAAACCTGCTGGATACGATCGTTGAGTCTCTTCCGGAGGCTCCTAAGAAAGAGGAGGAAGAAGAGGATGCCATCCGCGTGGCGATTGTGGGGCGGCCAAATGTTGGAAAATCATCTCTGCTGAATGCGATCTTGGGTGAGGAGCGGGTGATTGTTAGCGAGACTCCCGGCACCACGCGTGATGCTGTTGATACTGAATTTGTCCGCGGCGACACAAAATTCGTTTTGGTGGACACAGCCGGCATACGCCGGCCGGGCAAAGCGAAGGGCATTGAATACTACACTGTGCTGCGGGCGCACCGTGCCATAGAACGGTGCCACGTTGCGCTTGTGGTAACCGATGCCTCTCAGGGCATTGTTGACGGCGATGCCAGGGTTGGCGGTATAGCCCACGAGGCCGGGCGCGGGGTGGTTATTGTTGTTAACAAGTGGGATTTGGTAAAAGGCGTGGAGATGCATAAATATGCCGAGAAAATTCGTGAGGAGCTTTCTTTCCTCAGCTATGCGCCCATTGCCTTCTGCTCTGCGAAAACGGGGCGCGGGGTGCCCGCGGTTTTGGATACTGCGGTGTCGGTTGCGCAGAGTCACGCAATGCGCATACCGACTGCGGAGCTCAACCGCGTTATACATGATGCGGCGGACATTTTTCCTTACTCTCACAAAGGGCGCCAACTGCGCATATACTACGCTACCATGGTGCGCGTGCGGCCGCCTACCATAGTGCTTTTTGTTAACAATCCTCAGCTTGTCCATGTGAGCTACGAGAGGTACCTGATAAACTGCCTGCGTGAGAAGTACGGCTTTGAAGGGACGCCCATACGCCTGGTGTTCCGCCGGCGGGAAGAGCATGACACTGAGGCGCACA
>JBMFPP010000280.1:0-4084 GCA_049969055.1 Armatimonadota bacterium
GGCATGAGGAAGCGGCCGCACGCGCCTCGGCTTCGGCCCGAACCGGACCTTCCGCCTCGAGGCGCCAGCAGTACGCACAGCATCCCATTGAGAGAATGGTGGAGAATGCGGCCCAGCTCCTCGCCCAGCGGCGGTACAACGATGCGGCCGCACTTTGCCGGCAGATCATTGCCAGAGACCGCTCTAACGCCCGAGCATATACCTTGCTTGGCGACGCATACTACGCTTTGGGCCGGATCGAGGATGCTATTGTGATGTATTCCTACGCCCACCAGTACGCTCCGAACGATGCGGATGTGGTGCGCAAGCTCAACCGCGCACTTGCGGTGGATGAGGCGCGTATGCGCCGCGCTGTCCTCAGAACCCGCGCCCTGACCCAAACGCCGGCCATCCTCATGACCGCCGGATGGGTAACAGCGGCGGTTTTGTTCCTCCTGAGCTTCCAGTCTACCCCGCCTTTGACGTGGTTCAGCGTTTTCGATAAAGTGCCGGGTGGGTCGCTTTTGCTTCTTATGGCCGATACGGGGTTAGTTGGGCTGCTGTTGGCCGCCGGAAATGCCTTGGGCCGTTTTGAGGATGAGATGTTCTTCTCGGCTGTGCGAAGAGGGGGGCATGTGGGTCCGCCTATTGGGCTGTTTGTGCCGCTGGCGGCTATATTGTGCTTCTGGGTTGCACTTGTGTTCTACTCGATATATGCTTGGATGCAGGAGCATTTCTCTGCGTCTGTGGGCAAGGCTTTTGGAATATGCCTTGTGATGGTTGGGCTTTTTTCTCTTCCGCACCCGGAGGCCGCCGGCCAGCTGTTTCTCTGGGGTGCGGGGCCTGCTTTCTGCACTTTTTGCTTCGGGTGGCTGGTGGCTGATACTTTCCGACCGAATTGGGCAGTTTAAAGTGTGTTGAATGGACTTTATGATGTTGGACCAAAAGGTAACCGTACCGCTTATTAAACGCATGAAGACGGAGGGGCAGAAGATAGTCTGCCTCACTGCTTACGATACTATCACGGCGCGGCTGGTGGATCAGGCCGGCGTGGACATTATCCTTGTGGGCGACAGCCTTGGTGACAACGTGCTGGGGTATCCGAATACGCTTCCTGTTACCATGGATGACATGATCCGCCACTGCCAGGCTGTGGTTCGTGGGGTGAGCCGCGCTCTTGTTGTTGCTGATATGCCGTTCATGTCTTACCAGGCCAGCGTGGAGGATGCTGTTAGAAACGCCGGCCGGTTTTTGAAAGAAGGTGGAGCCGCCGCCGTTAAGCTAGAGGGCGGTGCTCCGTTTGTGCCAACGGTGCGAAGGCTGGTTGAGGTCGGCATCCCCGTGATGGGGCATTTAGGGTGGACACCGCAGTCTCTCAACCTGTACGGGAGGCCGGTGGTCCGCGGCCGCACGCACGATACGGCCCAGGCAATTCTGGATGATGCCCGCGCTCTGCAGGAGGCCGGCGCTTTCGCCGTGGTTCTGGAGATGGTTCCCGAGCGGCTGGCAAGCCTTATCACAGATACGATTATGATACCCACCATAGGTATAGGTGCCGGCCCGAACTGCGACGGCCAGATATTGGTGGTGAACGACGTTTTGGGCCTTGATCCGGAACGCAAATTCCGCCATGCCAAGCGCTACGCGGATGTGGGACGCATAATGCTAGATGCCTTCCGGACGTATGTAGAGGAGGTTAGAAGCGGCGTCTTTCCGGAGCTTGCGCACTCTTACGCTATGGACGAAGCCGAGTTGGAGGGGTTGGACCGACAGTGAGGTTGGAGGTTATAACCGATCCAAAAGCCATGGCTGAAGCGTGTTCTGTAGCCCGTATGTCTGGCCTAACTATCGGGTTTGTGCCGACTATGGGTTATTTGCATGAGGGGCATTTATCACTGCTTCGCGCTGCCAGAGCCGAGTGCGATACAGTGGTGCTCAGCATTTTTGTGAATCCCATTCAGTTTGGCCCGCACGAAGACTACAACCGCTATCCCAGGGATGCCGAGCGAGACTTGAGTTTGGCAAAAACTGTTGGTGTGAACCTGGTGTTCATGCCGTCGGTGGAGGACATGTATCCTCAGGGATACTCTACCTTTGTGGAAGTGCAGGGCTTAACCGAAAAGTTCGAAGGGGCGTTCAGGCCCGGCCACTTCCGTGGGGTTGCCACGGTTGTGCTGAAGTTGTTTAACATTGTACAGCCACACCGCGCCTATTTCGGTCAGAAGGATTATCAACAGCTTTTGGTGGTGCGCCGCATGGTGCAGGATTTAAACCTTCCTATAGAAATTGTGCCCATGCCGACGGTCCGCGAGAGTGACGGGTTGGCCATGTCTTCCAGGAACATGTATCTGAGCGCCGAGGAGCGTCGGGCGGCACTTGCCATTCCGCGCGCCTTGAATGCCTGCAGGGAGGCGCTTGAGAGGGGAGAGCGCATCGCCTCGGAGGTGAAGCGCGCCGGTCTTGCAGTTATAGAGTCGGAGCCGATGCTCTCTTTAGACTATTTGGCCGTGGCGCATCCGGATACGCTGGAGGAGCCGGACGTGGTGGGAAATTCGGCTGTGGTCCTGATAGCCGCACGGTGTGGGAGCACCCGCCTCATCGATAACATTTTGTGGGAGGAAGCCGGTGGTACTTGAGCCGACGGCTTCTATCGGCATCCCCGCCTCTGTTCTTGACGAAGTCGTTCGCAGGGCGCTTGCAGAGGATATCGGCACCGGGGATATAACTACGGAGGCAGTGGTGCCCGCCGAGGCGTACGCAGTGGCCAGGGCTGTGTGCAAATCCAACGGGATTTTGGCGGGCATACCGGTTGCAGAGGCTGTCTTCCGCGCCGTTGACCCCGAGGTTTTATTCCAAAGCTTTGCAAAAGACGGTGAGTGGGGAACGGTTGGTTTTACCATCTTCGAGGTTAGGGGCGCCGCGCGTAGTCTGTTGATTGCGGAGCGAACCGCGCTGAATTTTCTTCAGCATCTATCCGGCATAGCCACCCGAACGGCGCGGTGTGTTGGGTTGGTTCACGGCACTAAGGCGCGCATTGTGGACACCAGAAAAACAACGCCTGGATTGCGTGTGCTTGAGAAATATGCGGTGCGCGTTGGAGGCGGTTGCAACCACAGGTTTAACCTGTCCGACGGCATTTTGATAAAGGACAATCACATTGCGGCGGCCGGAAGCATATCGGAGGCCGTTCGGAGAGCTAAGATGAATTCTTCCCACCTCCTGAAGATTGAGGTGGAAGCAAGTACGTTGGAACAGGTGCAAGAGGCTTTGGACGCCGGGGCTGATGCCATACTTCTGGACAATATGCCGCCGGAGCTTTTGCGCCAAGCGGTACAGCTTGTAGACGGTCGGGCGGTGACGGAGGCGTCCGGCGGAATAACAGAGGAGAATCTAAGGGAAGTGGCTGAAACGGGGGTGGATATCATCTCGCTGGGTGCTCTTACGCATTCCGTAGAGGCAATGGATATCAGTATGTCTCTCACGTTGGTAGCGTAACAAAAGCGCTTGCCGGGTTCGCTTGGTTTTTTGTTTCGGCAAGCTTTTTCCTGCGGTGCGCCGCTTTCCTACCGGGTGCTGAGCCACTGTTTTACAAGCGCCATTAGGGTGGGCAAGTCCACCACTTCCAAACCTGCGTTTGGACTCAGCTCTTTTGCGGTTGCAACTAGCTCTCGGTACCAGGCTGGGGTTTTCAATATTGCCCGGAACACATGGAACGTTGGCTCCTGCGGCGGCTTGGACAGATCTCCGCCAAGGCGCGAAAGCATCGCACGTGCGGATTCCGGCGGGTCCTGTGTGAGATCGATATCCATGCGAACCACGGGCATTGAGTGGTTTTGAGTATCTGTTAGGACGTCTTGGGTGTTATGTATGGAAAGCGGTGGCACTTTCTGGGCCACTATTCCCCCCGGTGAGAAGCTGGCGTATGCATCCAAGACGGGTTTCGGCATGGCCGGGGCGTAGCCGTCTATAATGAATCCAGTTACATTAATGCCCCATCGTTCGTAGTAAGCTTGACAGTGTTGTTTCCAAATTTTGGTGCCGGACGGCAGGTTGCTCCACCGCCTAGGGGGCTCGAGAAGACCGGGGTTTATGTATCCGGCGCCGG
>JBMFPP010000281.1:0-4062 GCA_049969055.1 Armatimonadota bacterium
CGATCAATTGTTGGACTTCATCTGGATGCACTTCCGGTCCGTTTTCGTTTACCTCGGTTTGGGTTTTCCCTATGGGATCTATGATTGCGATACAGACCCGCGACTCCCCCCTGGTGCGCACGAAGGCATCCTCAATGCCTTCTGCTCGCAGGCCGTCTGCTATGAACTCTCCGTTATGCCCTCCAAGGAAGCCCGTAGCCACGCACTTTCCGCCAAGCTCTCGGAATACGCGTGCCACGTTTATGCCTTTACCCCCGGCCACCGCGCGGAAATCGGTTGGGCGGTGCACTCTATCGAGCGAGAACCCCGGCACAGTGTAAGTTTTATCAACGGCCGCATTCAGTGTGACCGTGAGAAGAGGTTTTTCCTGGCCTTCGTTTGTTGAAGCACCACCGCGAGAACCAGGGATCGTCATACACTTTATCTTAGCCTTTGTTCGGTCTTTTTGTCAAACGCCGTTTCTGCGTGCACCTTCGCATCTGAATTCTTACGCATTGAGACGGCACAGTTGGTTCAGGAAGTCTCGATGTTTGTTAGCAACCGATCGCTTATCTTGAACGTGGTTATCGGCGCCGGGTGGGGCCGGGGCAGGAGGTGAGGTGTTTCGGCTTGAATATAAATGCGCATAAGGATCTTTACCTTCCCCAAGAGAGGTACAGCTCTGTGGTCTACATGCTCAGCGAGATTCGGGAACAGCCTCAGGCTTTTGCGCGAATTGTGAGCGAGGAGTGGGAAACTGCGGTATCCATTGCGAAGCATGCGCGCGCCCGGAATATCAGGTTTGCAGTGATCGCCGCCCGCGGCAGTTCCGACAACGCCGCCGTTTTCGGCAAGTACCTGCTGGAAATACAAAACGGCATACCTGTGTCCTTGGCTTCACCGTCGGCATTCGGGCTTTATGAGGCGCGCATGGACCTGAGCGGGGTGCTGGTAATAGGAATATCGCAGTCTGGAGAGGCTCCTGACGTAGTAGAAGTCTTGGTCCGCGCCAGAGAGATGGGTGCGCTGACGGTTGCCATCACCAACACGCCGGGGTCACCGTTGGCATCGGCATCCGAGCATGTGATTTTGTGCCGCGCGGGTGAAGAAAAGAGCGTGGCCGCAACGAAAACCTACATGAACAGCATCGGCGCCTTATATCTTTTAAGCGCGGCTTTAGGCGGCCGAGATCCAAATCTGCTGGATTACGTACGCAAACTGCCCGAGCATATGGAGCAGGTCCTGCATCTTGAATCGGAGATCGCCGGAAAGGTTGAGCGGTATCGGTATATGGAGGAATGTGTTGTAATCTCCCGCGGGTTGAATCTGTGCACCGCTTTTGAGACGGCATTGAAGCTCACCGAAACGTGCTACATCGTGGCCAAGCCCTACAGCGCCTCGGATTTCCTTCACGGTCCGATAGCCATGGTGGAGCAGGGATTTCCTTGCCTGATGTTTGCGGCGGACGGGCCGTGCATGCCGGGTTTGTTGGATCTCTGCGCCAACCTAAGGGAGCGGGGAGCTGAGCTGGTTGTTTTTAGTTCGAACCCAAGCTTGCTGGAGAATGCCACCACTAAGTTCGCGGTTTCCACGGATTTGCCGGAGGTCGCCACTCCCCCGATATACGTTATTGCCGGACAGCTGTTTTCGTGCTACCTTTCGATTACGCGGGGTTTGGACCCCGACCGTCCGAGGGGTCTTAAGAAAGTGACCCGGACTAGATAGAAAATACGGAGGGTTCAGCATGCCGATAAACCGGGACAGAATGTTAAGCCAATTTCTCTCGCTCCTTCGGATTAACAGTCCGCCGCTGAAAGAGGGACAAATAGCTGCCTATCTGCAGAACGAACTGCGTGAGTTGGGATTTGAAGTGTTGATAGACAACGCCGGCGAAGCGATCGGAGGGGAGGTTGGCAACCTGGTCGCCCGCAAGCAGGGCCGCAGAGAGTCTCATTGGCTCATGCTAAGCGCGCACATGGACACTGTACAGCCCACAGAGGGACTGGAACCTGTTGTGGAAGAAGGAGTGGTTCGCAGTTTGGGCAGTACCATCTTGGGAGCAGATGATAAAGCCTCGCTGGCTATCATCTTGGAGACTGTTCGCGCTTTGGATGAGGACGAAGCTCCGCGGGGGCCTTTGGAGGTGGTGTTCTCGGTAGCAGAAGAGATTGGGCTTCGAGGTGCCCGGGCCATGGATCTATCCCAACTGAGATCCAACTTTGGATACGTGCTCGATTCTGGCAAGCCGATAGGAGGGCTGATCACAGCGGCGCCAACGCACGATTTGCTTACAGTTCGGGTTCGCGGCAAGGCGGCGCACGCAGGGGCACAGCCGGAAGCTGGCGTGAGCGCTATTCAGGCCGCCGGTGCCGCCATAGCCGTTATGAAGCTCGGCCGCATAGACGAGGAAACAACAGCCAACATCGGCACTATACACGGCGGTCAGGCCACAAACATTATCCCAGATTTTGTGGAGATAAAAGGCGAAGCCCGAAGCCACAATACTGAGAAGTTGGACCAGCAGGTGCGCCACATGATCGAATGCTTTCAGCAAGGGGCGGCCAAGTACGGTGCGAGCGTGGAGGTAGAAACCGAGCGCGCCTACGTCGCCTACAAAGTGCCCAACTCCGATCCGCTGGTTCAATGGGCGTTTGAGGCAGGGTTGCGAGTGGGCGTCGAGGTGACTACAAGAGCTGGCGGTGGAGGAAGCGATGCCAATATCTTCAACGCCAACGGCATTAGGTCGGTGGTTATGGGTGTTGGGTACGAGGATGTGCACAGCACCAGTGAGCGGATAGCCGTGGACGACATGGTGAAAACCGCGGAAATGCTCTACCAACTGGTGCTTGTTGCGGCGGAAAGGGCTAAGGCGTAGGGCGGCGCATGTTTCTGAGCCGCCGTGGTTTGGGATCTCGGAGGCGGTCGTGTTGTGCTTTTCTACCGGCACCGTAAGTGAAATCATTGAAACCCACGAAAGGCTTCAGCGAATCACGGTTCGCCTTGATAACGGACCTAGTGCCCCGTGTTTGAACTACACCGACCTGGTGGGAGCTGTCGAGGTTGGGGATAGGGTCCAGATAAACACGACCGCCGTTGACCTGGGGTTGGGAACCGGCGGCTGGCACATAGTGACAGCCAAGTTGAACGCCGCTGGCCGGCAAATTGTAAGTTCTGGTCCTGGGCATATCATCAAGCTTCGCTACACACCGCACCAGCACTCGGTTCTCGCGTGCGAAGAAGAAGCATCTCCGCATCACGAGATACTGCGCGGGGCTCAGTCTTTGGATGGCATTCCAGTGGTCGTTGGTCAGCTCCACAGTCAGCTAGCGCCGGTGGTTTTGGGGGTGCTGGCCGAAGCCGAGGCTTCGCATTCCAAGTATCCCCGAACAGCATACGTAATGACCGACTCGGCGGCCCTTCCTTTGGCCTTGAGTGACCAGGTGCGCATTTTGAAATCTCAGGGTTTCATTTGCGGCACGGTGACCGTTGGACAGGCTTTCGGCGGAGATTTGGAAGCCGTGAACCTTTTTTCCGGTTTGGTGGCCGCTAAGGAGATACTGAAGAGCGATATAATCGTTGTGTGCCAGGGTCCTGGGAACGTTGGCACCGATACAGCACTGGGTTTCGGTGGGATGGACCAAGCTGTTGGCGTGAATGCGGCCGCGGCTTTGGACGGGCATCCTGTGGCGGTGACGCGGATCAGCTTTGCGGATCCGCGCCCAAGGCACCGCGGCATAAGCCATCATACTGTGACGGCGCTCTGCCGCGGTGCTTTAGCGCGTGCGGTTGTGCCTCTTCCGGCTGAACTGCCGGAAGACGAGGGCGTGTTGAAAGCGGTGGAGCTTATATCGAGAAAGCATCGGTTGGAGAGGGTGCAAACCAAAGGGCTTCTGGAGCGTCTCCGGGATTCAGGCGTTCCGATGTTCAGCATGGGGCGATCGCTGGACGAGGATCCCTGGTTCTTTGCGGCCGCCGCATGCGCTGGAACGGCGGCATTTCGGCTTCTGAAGCACAATGAATCCACCTGAAAATGTGATGATATTCCGGCTGGTGTTGGCCGCAGTGCTGGGCAGTTTGGTCGGT
>JBMFPP010000282.1:0-4061 GCA_049969055.1 Armatimonadota bacterium
CCGGCACCGTTGTTCCTTTTCTGGAGCAGACCATATATCCCCGCGTAACTGGCTGGCTGTCGCACCTCGTGGTTTACGCCGGAGACCGCGTGCGAAAAGGGCAGGTTCTTGCGGAGCTGGAAGCTCCGGATCTAACACTACAGGCGGTCAGAGCCGCTCAGTCTGCCGAGGCGGCGGCGTCCGAAGTGCCGGCGGCAGTTGCAGAAGCCGGCCGCGCCCGCGCTGAGCAGCGGGTTGCAGAAGCAGAGCTATCGGCGGCTGAAACCGAGCTGGCGTCATCGCAGGCGGAACTCGAAGCGGCAAAGCTCGGCGTTGAGCAGGCTCAGGCGGAGGTTGCTCAGGCGAGGGCGTCTCTGCGGCAGACAGAGGCGGCTGTTCAGCAGGCCGATGCGGCCGTGGAGGAAGCGCGGAAGGCTTTGGCGTCGGCGCAGGCCGAGTTTGAATACTGGAAAGCAGAGATACAGAGAGCAGAGAAGTTGGTGCGCGCTGGTGCCATTTCGCAGGACGAATATCAGATGGAGCGGTCTAAGTACGAATCCGCATTCGCCAGCGTTCAGGCGGCGCAGGCAAAAGTAGGGGGAATGGAGGCTGCAGCGCGTGCCGCTCGAGCATCTGTTTCCGAGAGGGAGGCAGTGTTGGATGCGGCGGTGCGGAAGCTGGGGCAGATGCGGTCTGCGGTTGCGGCGGCAGAAGCGCGTGTAAGGCAAAAGCGCGCTTTAGTGGCCGCCGCTAAACAGCGTGTGGATGCGGCCAAGGCCGGAGAGCGCAGTGCGTTGGGCCGAGCGACTGCGCAGAAGGCGATGGCGGCGTCGGCTGGCGAAGAAAGGCGGATTGCGGAAACGTTTGACCGCTACCGGATTATACGGGCGCCTATGGATGGGGTTGTTCTGGAGCGCCTTGTGCACCCAGGCACCCTGGTGGCTCCCGGGGTTGGGATTCTGCGGATGGCCGACGGCTCCCGCGTGCGTGTTCAGGCGTACGTGGCAGAGAAGGATATGCAGGGCATTCGTGTTGGCAGTCCGGTGCTTATACGGCCGCGAGAGGGTTCGCGGCTGGTGCGTTCGAGAGTTTCCAGCATCTTCCCCCAAGCCGATCCGACGGCGCGCACGTTTGTTGTGGAGGCTGTGGTTTCCGCTTCCTCGGGGTTGAAGCTCGGCGAATACGTGGTGATGGAGATCACCACGTGGCAAAGCAGAGACGCCCTCACCGTGCCAACGAAGGCGATAACCAGCTTTAACGAAGAGGGCAGGCCGGCCGTATGGGTTGCCGTGGGAGAACACTCTAAAGCCTCGGGATCGAAAAAGCTGGTGTACTTCTGCACAATGCACCCTGAGGTGGAGATGGATCACCCCGGCAACTGCCCGAAGTGCGGCATGAAGCTGGAGCCCAAGGAGAAAGGCGGTCCCAAACGAGCGCATCAGGTATACGTGGTGCTCGGCAGGAGCAGCGGTACCCGCACAGAGGTGCTAAGCGGAATTTCCGAAGGCGATGAGGTAATAGTGGCCGGGTACCAATCCCTGCGCGAGGGCGATTCGGTTACGCCTGTCGCATGGGGACCGAATGGACCTAAGAGCATGCCGAAAGCTTCCATGCCGCAGGAAACCGGCGAAACCGGGCATCAGGACCATTCGATGCATCAAGGTCATTAGTCGGCTGGTGAGGTGCGGGAGAGAGCCGTGGAAGGGAGATCCCCTGATACTGCCCACCGCGAAGCAAGAGGGTTTACTGCCCTCCACATGATCCACAAGTGGTCGATAGAGCACCCATACGTTGTGGTGGCTTTCTATTCGGCCGTCTTGCTGGTATCGGTGCTAACCATCAAGTTTTACCTACCGCGGCGGATGATGCCGTACGTGGAAAGCCCCTTAATTGGTGTGGTAACAATGATGCCTGGGCTTTCGGCGGAAGAAATGGAGATGTATATCTCCAAACCAATAGAAGAATCTCTGGTGAATATACGCGGACTGCGATACATCAGATCTTCCTCGCAGGATGGATTTTCCTTGGTAACACTGGAGTTTAACTACGGACACGACATGAGGAGGGCTCTGTTCGATGTCCAGGCATTAATGAATGTTATACAGGCAAATCTGCCAGCTACCGGGGCCAACCTGAAGCCGTCGTGGGTGCTTCCCATTGACCCGCTGAACCTGCCTATACTCTCGCTCAGCGTGAGGGGAGAGGGGCACGGATGGGATATGGCGAAGGTGCGGGAGTTCGTGGATAACGAGGTGATAAACCGCCTCAAAGCGGTGCCCAGTGTATACTCTGTTGTTCCGTTTGGCGGGTACCGACGCCAGCTTCAGGTAATTGTTGACCGAAATAAGCTTGCTGCTTACGGGCTTTCCATACTGGATGTACGCAGTGCTGTAGATCGGTACAATGTTTCCCGTCCGGCTGGGGTGCTGACCCAAGGAGCCAGTGAAGCCATTCTGCGTGTTGATACCAGAGCGCTTAGTGCCGAAGATGTGCTGAACTATCCGATAGCGCGCGTTGTGCCTTCAAAGGCTTTTACAACTTCAACCACATCGGCTTCCGCGGCAGTGAGCGGCGGGATGGGCACCGCAATGGGCGGAGGAACAGACGAACAGTCTGTTGGCATGCCAACAAAGGTGGTGAGTTTGCCAAATGCCACCCCGCGGATCGTTTACGTCCGCGATGTAGCGCGTGTGGTTGACAGCTACTGGGAGAGACGCAGTGCTTACCATTTCCTGAAACACGAGCCTGGTACCAAGGGCGAAGTGGTAAAAGCTGTTGAAGCGGCTGTTATCCAGGACCCTGGGTCCAGTTCTGCCAAGGTGGTTCCTGCCGTTATGCGGGAGCTGAAGCGGCTTGAGGCCGAATATCCTGGGATTAAATTCGAGGTTGCATACGACAACGCCCACTTCGTCAACATTCTGTTCCGCAACATGATGGAAGAGCTCGGCATGGCGATACTGCTAACGGGCATTGCCGTTTTGTTCTTCTTGGGAGAGTGGCGCGGCACTCTTATATCGCTCATCACCATACCAACGTCGCTTGCGTTTGCCATTCTCGGCTTGGTGCCGCTGGGATTTTCGTTGAACTCGGGAACGCTGATAGGGCTTTTACTATCCATCGGTCGTCTGGTTGACGACAGCATCATCGATATTCACGCGGTGGAGCGCCACCTCCGCATGGGCAAAGATCCAAAAACCGCCACTATAGACGGCATTGCCGAAGTGCGCCTTGCCGTTCTGGCGTCCACACTAATGCTGGTTTTGGCGCTGACTCCCCTGCTTTTCTGCGGCGGCATCACAGAGCTGATGTTTCGCGAGCTGGTGTGGCCGATCATTCTCGGCCTGCTGGCGTCTATGTTGGTGAGCTTCACGCTTACCGCCCTGCTGTGCGCAAACCTTCTGCGCCCAGAAAGCGAGCGGGAAGCTGAGAAGCGAACGTGGTTTTACCGGTACGCACTGGGGCCGTTTCAATCGGCACTCGATCGCCTGGAAGCAGGGTACTCCAGGGCCATACGCTGGGTGCTCGCGAATAGGTTCAGCAACCTTTCCAGGATTTTGGTTACCGTAATACTAGGTTTTATCTTCTACCACTTCATCGGAAGCGAAATGATGCCCTTGGCGGATGTCGGGCAGGGGTTCGGCATTCTTGAGATGCAGCCGGGAACGTCTTTTGAGGAGACCGAGCGCGCAGTGGAGGCCGTTGAGCGCATAATCCTGAAGCACCCAGAGGTTACCAAGGTTTCCATTGAGATCGGAACCGAGACGATGTTCGAATCTTTCAGCCCGTATTACACCGGCTACCAAATGCCTCTTGTGAACGCGGCGGCCATGATGTTCACCCTTACGGATAAAGACGAGCGCAAGAAGAGCATTTGGGAGGTGTTCGATGCTATTCAGGCGGAGGCTTTGGCAACGGTTCCGGGCATACGTCGGTTCCAGATCAAGGAGATGGGCTCTGATGTGATGGCAACCGCTGCCGCCCCTATTCACGTCCTCATTACAGGCCCGGACCTCCAGGTGCTGAACGACTTGGGACAGCAAGCGCTGGAAATCGCCAAAAGTGTTAAGGGGATGTACCAGCCG
>JBMFPP010000283.1:0-2831 GCA_049969055.1 Armatimonadota bacterium
GCGGAGGGACACCGCAGTCTCTGCAAACCGGCTATTAACTCCGCGGGTGTAAGCGCATCGCCCAGCACAATACCAACTTGAAGCAGTACCAAAAGCGCCCAAAAAGTTTCCCACTTCCAAACTGCACCCAGGGAACGCCCTCCGTACCACGCAAAAAGCACAGCGGGAAGCCACAAAGCTCTAACCGCCACCCGCTTCAGCGGAACGGCCAGCACCACCAGCCCCAAAGCCAGCAGGAACACATGCAGGGCGATGCGCGGCGGCTCATACGGCGGCAAAACTGCGCTAATTGCCACCATAACTGCAGCCGCAACAACCGTCTCGGGGGCAGCCCTCACCCACCTCCGGTATCCAGAATCCTGAACAGGCCGTCCGTCTCCCATGCCCACAGCGAAGCCGCATCCTCTCCGTCCTCTTGAATCCGCCTGCGCGCTTCCGCCAAAAACCAATCCTCAACACGGTATGTTCTGGTCTGATCTGTATCGGTGTTCGTGATCGACACCTCAACCCGTTCACACGGTTGAAGCTCAATATTCCGCTTTCCGTACGTACAGCCGGTGCTCAGCTGAAGCCCGTCCACTATGCACGAGGGAGGCGGCTGTTCCGGCGCTTTCACGTGAACCCGAAGGCCGAAGAACCTCCGCGCATTCAACGCCGAAACCGCATCCTCCCCAATTCGAAGGCCCAACACCAACCACGGGCCCAAATGTCCATGAAACTCTCTCGCCCTTTTTAATTTTTCAGGAAGCTCCATGCTCACTTTTGGCTCCTTCTCCGCGTTTTACCGCCTGCACAACGGCCGGAACCACCACAAGCTGCAGAACCAACCCCGGCCAGCCGGTGACCACACCGCCGACCACAAACGCCGCAACCGGCGGACGAAAGCCGAAAAGAGGCCCCAGCAGAATCACTTCCAAAGCCAAAACGCACCTGGAAACCAAATTTCCAACCAAAAGCGCCGCAACAGGATGCACCCGCAGGCGGTGATACAAAACGCCGCTCACTGCCGCAAGCGCGAAAAGCTCGCCGCTCATCAGCGGGGCTGTGGGCGGCGACAGCGGCGGCATGCCCGTCAGCAATGAGGATACCATAGGTGCCAGCAGTCCTACAACAGCCGCCACCCTCGCCGACCCAAGAAATGCCAAAGCGGCTATGGGCAGATACATCGGCATGAACACCGGTCCTGCCAGTGCCACCATATGGAACAGCATCGGCAGAACCAGCGCCAACGCCCCGAAAAGCCCACCCATGGCCAACTCCCGCGCAGTCAGCTTCATATTCTCAGCCCCGCATTTCCGCAGTTAACCCAGTTGAACCTCTCCACAAGAAGTTTTGACAAACAAATCGTTTTGCCGAAACCAACAACAACTGATTGAACCGGCAAAACGATTTGCCAACAGTGACTAATTGAACGTCAAAACTTCTTACCTAGCAGTCTGCAGGCCGAAGCGCACCTGCCGACCCGGCATCGGGAATGGATACGCCGGATCCGTGCGGTATGTTGTGTTGAACAGGTTGTCAATCACCAGATACGCTTCAAGGCCTTTACCCAGGTCGTAAACCGCCTTCATCTGCGCCACCCAGAAGGACGGAAGCTTCACCATCCTGTTCTTGGCGTCCAGTCCCGTCAAACCGGAAACCCAGCTGAAATCGGTGTACACCCTCAGCCTCTCGAAAACGCGGTCAACCCCGAAAGAAAGCTTGCGGCGGAAGTTTCCGGCGCGCACTTCGCCAGGATCAAGCACCGTGAAGTTGGCATAGCCGGCAGCCCCGTTCCGCAAAGACTGCTTCAAGGAAACCTCTATCCCCTTTATGGTAGTGGACGGGCTGTTCCTAAGCTGTACCGTCGGTTGCCCCGGCACCACAGGAGAGCGCGGACCAAGTGCAATCAATCCGCTTGCGCGGGTGGCAAACAAAGCTGTATCAAGTTCCAAGCCGGTCTTACTGCGGCTGTTTACACCAACCTCATACTGCCACAAACGCTCGGGATTCAAGTTCGGGTTGCTGGTTGGAAACACGAAAAGCTCTCGGAAAGACGGAGTGCGGTAACCGCGTCTGGCCGACATTCGAAGCGTAAGACCGCTGGGGAACTCATGCCAATAGCCAACCTGCGGCAAAATCGAACTGCTGAAGCTGCTCGGCTTCACCCACCGAAGGCCAAACCCGATGTGGTCTTTCTCACCGGCATCGTACTTCACCGCGCTGAAGACGGCCGTCTCTGTGCGCTCGTACCTGCGGGCCATAGAAGCGGGAGAGTATATTCTACCGCCGTACTCCTGCACGTCCACACCGAGCACCCCCTGCAGACGCGAACCGGAAGCAACGCTCAACTGCGACTGAACACCGCGCACAAAATCTCTGGAGCGGTATCCATCTTGGAAGTGATGGAAGCCCCTGGCCCCATACAGCTTCAGCATGCTGGTTGGCGCACCGTCCTTGCTCCATTGGAACGTGAGGTCGTAGTCGCGGCGGTCGAAATTTTGTCGAAGCCCGATCGGGGTTTGTCCTGCGTTGATTTTGTCTTGAATTTCACGCTGGTCGAGGCTGGAATACAGCGTGGTGCCCACTGTAAGCTTCGCAGTCAGGTTATCCGATATCTCCCGCTCCACAAGAGCTGAGTAATTGTTTGATTTGAACCAGGCGTACTTGTGACTCCCGTCGGTCCTTCTGCCTCCCCAGCCCACCATGTAGGTCCACCGTCCGTCGCGGCCGCCAACGCTGGTTTCGCCCTGGCGAGTGCTGTAAGTACCAAAATCGGCTTTCCCGGAAACCTCACGCGGTGATGTGGGCCGCTTGGTTACGATGTTTATAACGCCCCCCATTCCCATGGT
>JBMFPP010000283.1:2841-4059 GCA_049969055.1 Armatimonadota bacterium
GTACAAGGCAGACGCCGGACCGCGCAAAATCTCTATCCGCTCCACATTGTCTAAAAGGTAAGCCGCCGGCAGTATATGGCCCATAATCCCCATGAAGTTCGGGTGGCCGTTAACCGTAACCAAAACCTCGGTTGGAGGATCGCCCCCAAGACCGCGCACGCGCACGTTTCCCCCAAAGCCCAACTGACCCTTCCGCGCCACAAAGATGCCAGGCTCCCGGATAAGAAGGTCCATAAGCCCCTGAGCCACACTGCGCTCAATATCGCGCCTTGTGAGCACAGAAACTGTGCCGGCCAGGGTTTTCTCCTCCTGGCTCAAACGCGGCGCCGTGATGGTTACCTTGGCCTCTTCTTTTATCTCCTCCTCTTCCTCTGCAACCGCAGCCGCTTCAACGCTCAGAACAAGCGCCAGCAGAAAGGCTGCTGCAAATACGCTTCCAACTGCACATGCTATTTTTTGCATAAACCAGCGAGCAAACAACCCTATCCTCCTTTCTAGCAAACCCGGGAAACTAGCTACAGCGGGCGCAAACGCCCCTCAAAGCCAGGTGGTTCACATCCAGCTGAAATCCGGTGCGGCTTTCGATTTCGCGGCGGAGCGGCTCAAGCAGCTCATCGGCAATGTCCTCCACAGCTCCGCACTTGCGGCATACCAAATGGTGGTGCCTGCCGTGGCTTGCCAAATGGTACTGAATCCTTCCATGACCCATATCGGTCTCGGTGGCGGCGCCCATGTCGCGCAGGCTCTCCAAGGTCCTGTAAACTGTGGAAAGGCTCACGGCCGGGAACCTTGCCCTAAGCTCTTGCCACAAGCTTTCGGCGTCGATGTGGCCGGATGCCTTGTGCAAAAGCTCCAAAAGCACTTGGCGCTGTGGCGTCAGCCGCCAGCCCCTTCTGCGCAGATCTGCCACGATCTCATCCAGGTTGCATGACATGGTGCACCCCTAAGCCAACCAAGTCCTATCCTACCAAATTCCTCCGGCTTTTGCAACTAGATGCACAAGCTAAAAAATGCTGATGCTAAACTTTTCCATTAGAATACATCTCCCACCGCGGTATCTAAGTACTGGCCGCTTTGGCCCACGGCAAACTGATCCACAACCGGAAACGCCTTCAAGCGGAACTCCAGGCGAACACCCCGCTCGAACCTGTAACCTCTTTGCTCAACAAAAACCAGAGATGTTTCCCAATCGTGGTGGTCGCGCGTGATGCGAAGCAG
>JBMFPP010000284.1:0-4055 GCA_049969055.1 Armatimonadota bacterium
CTATGTAGTCGTTCTGCTTTATCGCCATTGCCATAAGATTGTTTATGTGACCGGTAATCGCAACCTCCCAATCGAAAGCGGTTCGTATAGCGTCTTCCATAGATTCGAAAGAGGACTTCGGCGCCGAAATTGCTGGAATTTCAACAGATCCCCCTGCCTCCATCAGGTACTTGATGAAGCGCATGGCGTGGTCGCGCTCCTCATCGGCCTGCTTAAACATTATTTCGCAGAGCTTCTTGAGGGCCAGGCTGTCTGCATAAGCGCCTATACTGAGATACAAGTTGGAAGCTTCAAACTCCCTCCCGATCTCCTCGTTGATCGCCGCATTGAGCTCTTTGCTGATTAACAATTTTGCCACCTCCAAACTTTGCCCTTTCTTTGGAACGTTTTGGGGTACTGCCTGTAGCTTGGCAGGTTGAAGCAGCACCAGTTGTTCTGTACCCACTTCCACACTTCTTGGAACGTTTTTGCTTTGCTAAATTCCGCTTTCTTCGAATTTACCGTGATATCCTTTCAACCCCAGGGTTGGGGGCGCCGGAACGTCTTGGGATCAAAACGATGGAATCAATCCCCGCAAAGTATCCTGCGGAGAGGCCGTTCTTTCCGCGAGCTTCAAACCTAAGCGTGTGCTGGCCTTTCTCCAGGCGCAGGCGCCCCAAAGGGCGCTCCGCCGGGGTGATCTGCGGGGCATACCCGTCGAATGGAGCGCCGATGGGAGTGGAATCCAAATACACCTGGTAAATTCCGTAATCCCAAGATTGTGTTATGGCCAGAATCAATTCGTAGTTACCGGTTTCTTTTACTTCAAACGGCAGTTGAAACCACCCACCATCACTCGGCGGCGTGAACCAAACCTGACTGCCGCCGCTGTATCCACCTTCTTGGGTTTTCAGAGCATCTTTTGGATCTCCCGAAGCTTCGCTCAGCAGAGTTTCTGCCTCAACCACATGGCTCGGCTCGTACAAGATCCTCTCCCGCCCCGGGGGGATTTTGGTAAACCTTTTGTGTGGTTCCAGTTGGTACCAAAAGGCCACACTGGCGAAGTCGTCTGCCCTCTCTGCGAAACCGGAGATCAGGCGTCCGTTTTCGTCCACCCTGGCTCCCTTGTGCTCGATTTCCACGCGCAGAGACTTTGTGAAAACGACTGGGTCCGTGATGTGCCAGCGGTAGGCAGTATTTCGGTCGCCGGTGTTCAGCCCCTCCATAACCGGGCATCCATAATACGGGCCGTCCATCTTCATCAAGCCCCAGGCATCGCAGAAGTAGTCCTCCGAGCCGGTGCCGCGCAGTGAGGGCTCTTTTTCGCCGTCGATGAAAAAGAAATCGTCTCCCTCTCCCCACCAAGACGGCTCATTGCACCTAACGGAGAGCACCGTGCCGACGTAGTGGCCCTTGCCGACTGCATCCAGGATGAGATAATTGCGACCGGATTGGCAGGGGAACTCCTGCCTGTATTGGGCATGGAAGTAGGCAGTGTCTTTGGGAAGAGATTTGAGTTTCTGCCAGTCCACGTAAAAGTAAAAGGCATCGCAGTTTCGGAAGCCGTCGTTGGTAACCTCGATGCGGGCGCGCTTGCGGAAAGGCATCGGCCAGTAGCAGTTTCGTGCGCGTCCGTGGCTGGTTACGCGCACCGGAAGAGAGTTAACCATGGCATCCAGCCCATGCCCAACTGCAAAAAAGTCGCCGAGCGGGCATTCAACACTTGGATCTTTCTCGTCGTCCCAGTATATGCGCAGAGTCAAAAGACGCGGGTAAAATTTGTCTTGTGATGCAACAGTACACCAGATGTGCGTTATTTTACCGGGACCCTCCAGATCGGCGATAACCAAAGTTTTTCCGACCGGGATTGGCCGCGCGTCCCAGTTGCCGTTTTGCCAGTTCGGATCACTGCTTGAGCTTCGCATGGTGCGGATTTGCTTTATCTGGGGAAGGTCCTGCAGAGGATCCGCTTTCAAAGTACAAACGGCAGTTTGCAGCAAAAAACAAAATACCCAAGTCCCCCAAAACCGCCTTTTAACCAAGTTGGAGCACCTCCTGAAGCCGTTTGTCACTGCGGTAAGCAAGCGAATAAACGCCTCTGATGCATTCTGCGGGTGCGTGCAAAATCCCTGTTTGCGTGGTTTCTTCTCGGCTTCAGCGGTATTCTGGGGCGGCGGATGCTATCCAAGGGTGATGCGGAGACACGGGGCTGGCAGGCCAGTCTCTGGTAAGCATATCTGGGGTGCCCCACATCCCTTGGGTGAGGGTTTGGATGACCGGCAGGGCCTTCACGCGGCCGTCAACCATAAGGAAATTGCTTTGTGCACCGTGGAGGCGAAAGAGTCCGTGTCCTCTTCCTATAGGAGCGAAGGGGCTACTGCCGCGCGGCCACCAAAGGTAATCGTTATTCGGCAGTTGGGTTTCGAAAACCAGCACGGTTTCGGAGGGATTGCGAATATCACCAACGGCCCTCTCTGTGGAACGCGGAAGCATAAAAGGAGCATCGCCCCCGTAATCCTTCTCCCGATGGGAAAGCACCATCTGATTTGCCGCGTATGAAGGAGGCGGAACCTCTGGGTGCTCGGCATAATAACGATCTCCCCACCACTGACTGCTGGGACACAGGTAGAGGCCATTCGTCCCGATATACGGGAACACCAAAATTTTCCAAGTAACCTCCTGCAGCCGTCCGCCGCTGTTTTGCAGGTAGTAGAGCGGGGGGAAAGTACCATCCCAATCCTCTGTGTACAGGTCAAACGCTGATCCAATCTGACGGAGGTTGGTTGCGCAACGTGACTGGCGGCCGCGCTCCCGTGCATTGGCAAAAACCGGCAGTAGTATGGCCGCCAAAATTCCTATAATCGCTACGGTCACTACGACCTCTACCAGTGTAAAGCCTTCCCTCCGACTTCCCATGGTGCACCTGCGAGAGCAGTCGGTTGCAGAAGGGTTTTTTCCTCTGCTTTTCCTGCCACCCCAGTATACTTCCATGTTCAGCGGCAGTCAACAAACTTGGCTGTTTTCAGCAGTCTTTGGACGGGATCGTATGTTACAGATTTTCGGCTTCGGGTCGCCGTTGTCTTTGGAATCAGCGCAACCGCACGAATCCGCGGAGCTTTGCGGTGCAGCCCGGCGGATAGGCTTTTATCGCCGGTTGGGCTTTTGGGCACGCCGCGCCATCATGTATAATGGAGCTGTTAACTGCGGAGGCCGTGCACTGCGGTGATGAAGCGGTTGAACCGTGCCACCTTTTGCATAACTGCGGTTGTTCTGGCGGCTCTCTTGTTCTTATCGAGCGTCTGCCTAATCCGCCGCGTGCACCGGTTCTCGGAGGAGCTGGTTAAAGAACTGCTTCCTACCGTGTCCAAACAGCTTGGACGTCCGATCAGTGCGAGGGGAGCGAAAGTCTCGTGGTACGGGAGCATAAAGCTTATCAGTGTTCGCATATCGGATAAACAACCCTCTGCCCCTCCCCTGCTTACTGCAGACTCTATAAACATCCGTTTGTCTCCGTGGGTGCTGGTTCGCCATCCAGGTGATCCGTTGTTCAGTATAAAGAGGATAATATTGTACAAACCGATACTGCACCTCTCGCGTGATGAAGAGGGCCGCTGGAACATAGCCGATCTGCTTGAATTCAAGCCAACCCCTGCAAAGCCGGCATTCCGTGGGGTTCTAACAGCATCTCAAGGAACAATTGTTTTAGAAGACCGCTTCAGGAAGCCTCGAGAAGCCCCCAAAATCTCCACCTTTCAAAATGCGAGTTTGGTTCTGGACTCCAGAAAATATCCTTTCAGCAAGCTAACTGCCGCGGCCAGCGGGGCGGATTCTGGAATCAGGGTGCTTCGCTTCGAAGCCGCGCTCAATCTTTCACGCGGAGATGCAGAGGTAAGCGCGAAGGCATCCGGTCTGAACCTGCCGCGTTTGGCATCCGCGGTCTCGGTTGCGCCGATATTCCGAGTCAGCTCCGGAACCGGAAGCTGTTCCGCGAGGTTTGAAATACGTGCACTGAGGCTCCTACCAAGCTCTCTCCAAATCTACGCCGATGCATCCCAAGTGGCCGTTCAGACTGAGGG
>JBMFPP010000285.1:0-4041 GCA_049969055.1 Armatimonadota bacterium
TCCCGTTCGCGGTGGTTGTATTGAGACCCAAGCAGTATTCCGATTGCGGCAAGGTGCAGAGCAATCACAAAATACTCCAGGGCCACCTTTGCAGTGGTTAAGCGCTGGTGCTGTTCATCGTACATTGCCGGAAGCCAGTGTGGCTTCCAGGTTACAACGGCAAGTACAGCGGCGGCGGCCGCTACGGCCGCAACAGCACCCAGGGTGCGTCGAAGCTTTGATGGGCTGGCGGCGGGTCTGGAAACGGTGGCCCAGAGAAGCGCAAGAGCGTTTGCCAGCCTGGCAATAACCCAGTACAGTGTGGGGCGTGCCGGAGAGGTGGGGAATACAAACGGTGGCATGCCCCTGTAGGTTAGCGCGTGCATTAGATCAACCAGGCCGACGAAGAGGAAAGCGTTTCCCAGCACCAAGCTGTAGTTGGAAGTGCTTTCGCCTGCGGTGTGCCAGCTTATCAAGAAGATGGAAATGCAAACCACGGCGCTGAAGATCTCGATAAGGGTGTGAATCGGTAGAAACAGCTTGGTGGGCACTTCAATCGGGTTTGATTGGTTGAGAGCCCAAACAGCCAGCATTACCGCAGTGCACACAACGGCGGTTGCTAAGGGCTTGGATGAGGCGATGCGGTTTATGTTTTGCTTAAGGGTGAGCATTTTGGGCCGAGGAGAAATATTTGCGCAGAAGATATTTTATTCGTGCTGAAGTTTGGTATGTGCTACCTCGGTGCCGTCTGGAAGCCGGCATATTTGGAAATCGCAGAATACGGCGGGGGCATGCTGTTGAAGGAGACGCAGAATTTCTACTGCAACGGTGCGGATTTCGATATCGGCCTGTTCGGTGGCGCGCATGCGGATGAAGTGGCGCCATGCGCGGAAGTTGCCGGTTACCACGATTTGAGTTTCTGTGGCATTGGGGAGGACCGACCTGGCGGCCTGCCGCGCGAGTTTGCGGCGGAGTGTTTTATCTTCCACATGTGCGTAGTGCTCGCGCATGATCTCGTACAGGCGCTTGTAGGCTTCGAGAGCATGTTGGGCGGCCTCAACAAACACGGAGTGGGCCTCTGGGTCGGCGGATACGACGTCCGGCTCGACCATGGCGGCGTTTTCCTCGGACACAAATCTCTGGGAAAGCTGGGAGAAGGAAAAGTGCCTGTGCCTGATCAGCTCGTGCGTGAACGACCGGGATACTCCGCTGATAAAAAAGGATGCCGAGGCGTGCTCTATTACGCTGAGGTGTCCCTGCTGTAAGAGGTTTGCGATGTACTCGGCGTTGGTTCGGCCGGACGGGTTTGCCCAGCTTTGATAGCACACCCGCCCGGCGAACTCGATCAGCTGTTGGGCGGGGATGTCGGTATCTGTGTCCCACTCAACATCCGGAGGTTTCATGAAGTGCGTAACCGCTATAAGCCTGACTGTTGGCTTGTGAATTAACCGCAATTCTTTGTCCTCAAGACCGCGCCCGTGTGCGCTGAGGTAACCATAGAGCAGTAGCGCTCAAGGTAGCCGCCCTTCACGCGGGGTTCCGGTTCGCGCCACTGGGCCTTTCTTCTTGCGATTTCCTCATCGCTGAGCTTGACATCCAGTCTGCCCTGGACAATATCGATAACGACAACGTCTCCTTCGCGAAGCAGGCCGATGGGACCTCCACTCGCGGCTTCCGGTGACACGTGGCCTATGGAGATACCGCGTGTGCCCCCGGAAAACCGTCCGTCTGTGATGAGAGCCACGTGCTCGGCCAGTCCCATCCCGGCGATTGCGGATGTCGGCGAGAGCATTTCCGGCATTCCCGGTCCGCCCTTGGGGCCTTCATAGCGGATTACAACCACGTCGCCTTTTTTAACCTTGCCGTTCATTATGCCATCGAAGGCTTCGTCCTGAGATTCGAAGATGACAGCCGGGCCTTCGAAGCGTGTAACACCCTCCGGAACTGCGGCGGTTTTCAGAACAGCGCCTTCGGGTGCAAGGTTGCCGAACAGCACGGCCAAGCCGCCCGTTTGGCTGTAAGCTTTCTCCAGCGGTCTTATAACCTCTGGATCGCGAATTTCGGCATTTGCGATGTTTTCGCCCAAAGTTTTCAGGGTTACAGTTCGGCAGTTGAGGTTTATTGTTCCGGGCTTTCGGCTCAGCTCTTTCAGGATGGCGCTTATTCCGCCAGCGCGGTCCACATCTTCGATGCGGTACTGAGATGCCGGGCTTACTTTGCATATGTTTGGAACACGCTTGGCCACTTCATTGATGCGGGAGAGAGGATAGCTTAGACCAGCTTCGGTGGCCACAGCCATTGCATGAAGTACAGTGTTTGTGGAGCCGCCCATAGCCATATCCAAGGCGAAGGCGTTGTCCAGTGCTTCTTCGGTGATAATATCGCGCGGTTTGAGGTCCTCCTCGATGAGGCGCATGATTTGTCGGCCGGCCTGTTTGGCAAGCTCTTTTCTGGCGGGGTCTGTGGCGAGGATAGTTCCGTTGCCTGGGAGCGCAATTCCTAAGGCTTCGCAGAGGCAGTTCATAGAGTTGGCGGTAAACATGCCTGCGCAGGAACCGCACGACGGACAGCCTTTGTCTTCAAGCTCTTTCAGCTCTGCCTCGGTTATTCGGCCGGCTTTGTAAGCCCCAACCCCTTCGAAGACGCTGATAAGGTCGATGGTTCTGCCGTCGGATGTGCGGCCGGCTTTCATCGGTCCGCCGCTGACGAAGATGGTGGGGATGTTGAGGCGCACCGCCGCCATAAGCATTCCGGGCACGATTTTGTCGCAGTTGGGGATGCAGACCATACCGTCGAACCAATGGGCGGCGATCATGGTTTCAACGCAGTCGGCTATCAGCTCGCGGCTGGGGAGGGAGTAGCGCATCCCAATGTGCCCCATGGCGATCCCGTCGTCAACCCCTATGGTATTGAACTCGAACGGCACGCCGCCAGCCTCTCGGATTGCCTCTTTAACTATGCGGCCGAATTCTTGCAGGTGAACATGGCCAGGCACAATATCTACATATGAGTTGCAGACGGCTATAAAAGGCTTGTCGAAATCCTCGTCTCTTACTCCTGTGGCCTTCAGCAGTGCGCGATGCGGAGCGCGGTCGAAACCGTGTTTAACTTTGTCGCTTCTCAAGAAAGTAACCCCCCTATTTTTCAAAGGCTTTTCTGTTTATTTCCAGGAAGTGCGCCCACTGAGGCGGCAGTTCTTCTTCGTGGAAGATGGCATCGACTGGGCATTCTGGGACACACAAGCCGCAGTCAATGCACTCCGATGGGTCGATGTAAAGCATATTGTATGGGTTTTCTCCGGGGACATCCTCGTGAATGCAGTCCACGGGGCATACAGCTACACAGGCTTTATCTTTTACATCTATGCATGGTTCGGCTATAACGTGTGTCATCAAGTTCCTCCTAATTTCGTTTTCGCTCAGGTTGCGGAGAGTCCTGTTGGAGGCTTTCTGCCAGCGCTCTGCGGAGCATCTGAAAATCTATATGTCTGGGCTGGACACCGAGGCGAACAGCCAAGGCGGCCGCAGTGCCGGCGGCCTGACCGAAAGCGCGGCAGTTGTCCTGCACACGCACGGCGGCTTGTGCGGCAAAGGTGGCGCTTATGCACCGTCCGGCTACCAGCAAGCCGTCAATCTGAAGCGGCACCAAACAGCGGTATGGAACTTCGTTGTACTCGCCGGGGGGCAGGCGGCGTATTGTGGTGCCGCGGCCGCGCGGATTGTGGATGTCGATGGGGTAGCAGTTGCGGGCGACGGCGTCTGGAAATTTGCGCGCCTCCATAACATCTTCCTCGGTAAGCACGTACTCTCCGATTATGCGGCGCGACTCGCGCACACCCAGCATTGGGGCTACTGTGGAGATGTAGGAGTTTTGGAAGCCCGGCAGGTATCTTCTGCAGAACTCGGCGATGCGCCTTATCCTGCGCCTGCCTGTTGTCAGCGCGCGGCTTATGTCCCATGCATTGATTGGGTCAAATCCAGACAGGCGGGGGCAGTTGAAGTTTACCTCCTTGGGGCGGCCGACCATGGTGAAGAATTGGAAGTACCCCAAGTCTCCTGGCTC
>JBMFPP010000286.1:0-4035 GCA_049969055.1 Armatimonadota bacterium
GTACGGCGACGATCCAATAGGCAAAAACGGGTATTTGGAGTTCCTTGTAAACGGAGAGCTGAAGCGCGTGCGCATACGGCGCGTGCATTTAGAAGAGGATACCGGAAAGCTTTTCCATGTGGCCGGGGATCTGAGCCAGGTCGACTACAACCGCTCCGGGGTTCCGCTAATGGAAATCGTCACAGACTTCCCTCCTGACATCCACACTGCTGAGGAGGCAAGAGAATACTTGGTGGCTCTGCGGACGCTTTTGGTTTACCTCGGCGTATGCGATGGTAAGATGGAGGAGGGGAGTCTTAGGTGCGAACCCAACATTTCCATCAGAGTTAAGGGGGAGGAGAAGTTCAACCCGAAGGTTGAGCTGAAGAATCTGAATTCATTCCGCGCCGTTTACAGGGGGATAGAGTACGAGCTTAAGCGGCAGGCGGAAGTGCTTTCCAAAGGCGGGAAGATCGTGCAGGAAACGAGGCGCTGGGACGACGCGCGCGGAGAGACGTTTGTGATGCGCTCTAAGGAGTTTGAACAGGACTACCGCTACTTCCCGGAGCCCGATTTGGTACCGCTGACTTTTGATCCGGCGTGGTTGGATGCTGTGCGCGAGTCTCTGCCAGAGCTTCCTCTTGCAAAGAAGAATCGGTACCAGCAGGAGTACGGCCTGCCCGCGTACGATGCCGAGGTGTTAACCGAAGATCCGTGGGTGGCGCGCTTCTTTGAGGAAGCCGCGGAGGAGTACCACGATCCTAAGGCGGTGGCAAACTGGGTGATGGGTGATATGATGCGGCTTCTGAAGGAGAACGGCGCCGATGTGCGTTCTATCAAGGTGACACCGGCCAAGCTTGTTAAAATGCTGAAGCTGATAGACGCCGGTACAATAAGCGGAAAGATCGCCAAGCAGGTTTTCCAGGAAGTATTCGCCACCGGCAAGGACCCAGAGGATGTTGTCCGAGAGAAGGGGCTGACCCAGATAACGGATGAGGCGACCATAGCGTCTGTTGTGGAGAAGGTTCTGGCCGATAATCCCAAGGAGGTTGAGCGCTACCGGGCCGGCGAAGGGAAGCTGATGGCGTTCTTCGTTGGGCAGGTTATGAGGGCTACCAAGGGCAAGGCCAATCCTGAATTGGTTAACCGGTTGCTTGCAGAGAAGCTCAGCAGTTCCGGGGGAGGTATTTAGCGTTTAAAGACGACGGTTAGCTGTTTAAGCCTTGTGGAGCACAAGTACGATGGAGGTTGTACACTACAAACTTTTGGGCTTGACGGCTTTCTTTCTATGCCTGAGGGTGCTTGTAACCTATTTCGACGTACTGCCGGCTAAGGCGCGGCGGGTGGTTGGCGAATATTTGGACCTAGGTGCAATAGCCAGCATTGCCGCGTTACTGCTTATCGCGTTCGTGTTCCAAGTGTCTCGGGTGGAAGGAGACAGTATGTTTCCAACGCTCAAGGACGGGCAGTACACTCTGGTGAACAAGCTGGTGTACCGACTGCATCCGCCGGAGAGAGGTGACGTGATCGTTTTTCGCTCGCCTCAGGAGCCGGATCGGGACTACATAAAGAGGGTGGTTGCACTGCCCGGAGAGACCATAGAAATTCGCAACGGTTGGGTGATAATCAACGGCTTGAAGCTGAAGGAGCCTTACGTGAACAATCGTCCCGACTATTCCAGGCCTGCAGAAAAGATACTGCCAAAGCACCTGTTTGTTCTTGGTGACAACCGTCAAAACAGCTCTGACAGCCATTTGTGGGGCCAACTGCCGTTCAATCTGGTGCGGGGCAAATCGTCTTTCATACTGTGGCCGCCTTCGGATATGGGGCTTGTGCGCAGTTATTCTAGGGGGAATCGATGGGAAAGCTGAGTACCGTTCGAAAGGTTGTTTGCAGTGCTGTGCTTGCTGGAGTAGTTTTGGCGGCGGCCGCGCCCGGTGCGGTTTCACAAGCGTCTAAAGAGCTTCCTGGGCGCAGAAGCGAGGGGGCACATAAGCGCGGTGCTCCGACGGTGAGCGCGCAAACCGCGTCCAAGGTGGCGGACGCCCTGGCGCAGAGGATAGATTACTACTGGCACAAAGGCGACTATGATTCGATTGCGTTTCTGTGCAGTCAGATAGTTCAGCTTGATCCGTACGACGTGGAAACGTGGACGAACTACGGATGGATTTTGTGGGCCGGTCTCGACCGCGAAGGCGAGGCCATGCGGGTGCTGAAGAAGGGCTTAAGCTTAAATCCACATCGGTATGAGCTTTACTACGAGATAGCTTTTCTGCTTTATCAAAAGCGCAGGTATGATGAAGCTGCTCGGTATTTGGAAAAAGGTTTGAAGTACCCGGCACCTCCGCTGGCGTGGAACCTCTACGCCCACGCGCTGGAAAAGGGTGGGAATCCGAGAGCCGCCGCCGCTTTGTGGCGGAGCATGCAGAAAAGGTTTCCCGACTTTGAGCTGTCGCAGGTCAACCTAGATCGCTTAAAGCGCAAAGGGTTGATCAAGGAGTTTTGACAAACAATAAAGACTAATTGAACGTCAAAACTTCTTTGTGAGGCAGTTTGGGCCTCCATAAAACCTGTCCTGTTCGGAAAAGGAAAGCCCCTGTCCGAGCTAACTCAGACAGGGGCTTTTGGCGTTTCTAACTATTCAAGCTTCTCCAAACCGACGGCGGCGCGCAGTATCTTGGTGACGTCCGGGATGTCGATCTTCCCGTTCTTGTTGATGTCACCGGCTGCGATCTGTGCGGGCGTTGGCTTTAGGATGCCGACGGCGATTTGGAGGGCAAGGGTGGCATCTGGAATGCCAACTTTGCCGTCGCCGTTTACATCGCCGGGCTTAACAGCCGGTGCCGGAGGAGCGATCGTTGGTATGCCGCCGATGCGGAAGTCTTCAAAAGTGGCTGTGCCAAGCGTTCCGGCGGCATGGCTGGTAACCGCCAAAGCAACCAGGACCTCGCCGGCCAGCGGTTGCAGGTTGATCTCTCCGAGGTAGTTCACTATCTTGCCGTCCGGCGACCAGAAGGCCCTGATGCGGTCACCTTTCTTCTCCACGCGCAGATACACCGGCTGGAACGGTCCACCTGTATTCACATTGAACTGGTTGGCTGTGTCGGCAACAGCGCGTCCTTGAGCGGCAACACCGTTGTTCAGCGTGGCGCAGGTGAACACATGCACAGCGCCCGTAGTGTTGTTGGCGCGGATATCGATGCCGGCCTTGGACCAGTCGTTGGTGTCTGGAACGGAGGTAACCTTCACCGTGGCCACGAAGTCGCCGCTGTACTTCTGGTAGACGATATAGCCTCGGTCCTCGGCATCCCAGAAGTCGGCGCCGTTGGCGGTGATGGTCAGGACCTTGTTGGAGACCGAAGCACTGCCAGGTTCGGTGTCGCCAATATCCTGCGCGGTCCACTTCGGATCAAGCTTGGTGCCGGAGAAGTCATCGCTGGCTTTGGTGTCCAGCGGGTCGGGGAAGAACGGGATGAACTGCGCTGTGAAGTCCTGCGACACGGTCTGGCCACCCTCAGCGCGGAAGGATTTGCTCGGCGGGTCAGCAACAACGGCAGGTGACGCTATGCTTACGGTGAACTCACCAGGTCCGAAGCCGTAGGCGGCATATCTCCCGTTCGCATCCGTGGTCACAGTCTGAACCATCGGGCCCCACTCGTTGAGGGAGGATTCCACTTGAACCGGTACATTCGGTAGGGGCTTGCCTTCAGGGTTCTTAACCTCGCCGACCACGCCGACCGCGGGGTTACCAACCATGAGCTTAGGTGCCCACATAGTGATTCCGCCGGGTCCGCCGCCGTCGCGCCCGCGGATAGCAAGGACGTTAGTTTCCTTCACCAGGGCGCCGGGCACGAAGTACCGGCGGCTAGCGTTCCATGAGTTGGTGTGGCCGATGAGGGTGCCGTTCCAGTAAGTCCAATCCTCATCGTCCAGGTTCCAGTCCACCAGCCACAGGTCCTTGCCGACATACTCCTTGGGCACGGTGACGTGGGTGCGTATCCAGCCATAGTTGGCGGTAGCATCGATATCGTCCCAGTCGGAAGGCACCGGATAGTC
>JBMFPP010000287.1:0-4009 GCA_049969055.1 Armatimonadota bacterium
CTGCCCTTTGTGCCGTCATCGTCGGCTATTTCCCAGGTTACCGAATCTTGGCCGGATTGAACGTTTAGAACGCTGGCTTGAAACTGCAGGGTGGCTCCCTGGCGAACGACCGGGTTTTGAGGGGTTACAACTACCTGTATCGGCGGTTGGAGGTTGACAACTGCTTCGGCAAACCTAGTTGGATCGGCTGTGCTGACCGCTCTGAGAACAACCGTGCGTTCCGAAGTGAAAGGCGGGGCTGTATAGGTGGTGCTTTGGCCGCTTTCGGTTACTTGAGGCGAAACGGTTCCGTTCGAAGCTCCGCCAACCACCTCCCACTGAACCGTGGACGGCGTGAGGTTGGATGTTACTGCTGTGAAAGTTTGGGTGCGGCCCGGTCGTACGGATGCGGATGTTGGCGTAACTGCTACCGTTGGCGTGATCGAGATTATGGTGATGGTGCCGTTGGTTACACTGCCTTGATAGGGGGTTCCCTCTTCATCTTCCAATCGGAAAACTGGAAGGTTGATGGTGTATATTTCTCCTGGCGAGGTGTTTTCGGTGCTGACGGTAAGCGTTAACAAGACGCCCGAGGAGATGAGAGGTGCAGAAGAGAAGTAGGCAAAGCTGATGAGGGCGCTGTTCGTGCCGGGGAAGCCCTGGGGTGGGTTGAACAGGTCGGGGTTAGAGCCGAGCATATCGGGTGCGGACGGCAGGGCAGGACCCAATGCGGCTCCAATCAGCACTGCTTTCTGGCTGAGCTGCCCTCCGGAGTCTCTTATTTCAACGCGCAGTGTTCCGGATGCCACCGGCTTACTTCCGCCTTCCACCGATATGGTAATCGGGATTTGAACCGTGCTTCCCGAAGTGACTGAGGCCGAACCTACAGTTGCATCGATACGCCCCAGCTGTTGAGACCGGGCGCTTGTTGCTACTGCAAATGCGCTCAACAAGACGACTACCGCCAAGCCACGAACGCGCAGACCCATCATCAGCTTATCCCCTCTTTTATTGCAGAAGCAGTTTTGCTCGATTTTGCACTCTGGCTTACGGCACCTGAGACAGCCCGAGCTGGATCCTGAACACCTTTACGGCATCGCTGGATGTTATCTGGCCGTTGCCGAAGGTTCTGCGGGCGACATAGGTGTCCGTTATCAACTGTCCAGAGTCGCTGTAAACAGGTATCTTGCTCCCTCCGGATACATCGCCGAGAATTAACTGCAAATCCGACGGAGCATCAAACGTGCGCCTGGCGCCTTTTAGGCCAAGGGACCATCGGAAGGCCAGTACGGCGTCGTAAGCCGTTACTGCATCGATGCTGTCGTCGCTGTTTATTCCGCTCAGGTTGCAGTCTCCGTAAGGAAGCACTTTGATATCCACAGTGAAAGTTAGATTTGGATCGGCATTGCTCCTGCAACGCAAGCGCACCGTTTGCGGTTTTGTTTTATTGTAAGTGTTTACTGGTGCCAAATACCTAACCTTCCGCCCGGTGTTGTCGCTTACGTCTTGGAGAGTTCCAAAGCTTTCGGCCGGCCAGCTCTCCTGCCCGGGAAGCCTCTCTATGCTCCAGCTTGCGCCTCCCTCAACGCCTTCCAGCACGTAGGGTATTACCGCGTATCCGCTGAGAAGCTCCGGCTTACCGGTAGGCGCTCCCGATGGGGGCAGTACCAGCGTTGTGATGCCGGAAGGAAGCTCTGGAACCAGGGTTACGTTCCCCATCGTCAGGCGCGCTTGAATGACTTTTATGCTTCCTGCCACCGCTGTGGCTTCAACCTGGTTAGCCAAAGAGTCTGAAAAGTCGAGGTCTGTAAGGCTGAGCGTGTAGGTGGTATTCACGGGCACGCCGGAAGGAACCCTTATCATGAAGTCGGCGATCGGTCCGCTTCCAGAGATGCCGGTGGTTAGGAAGAAACCGGCTACAGCTTGTATTCGCGAGGGCAGTCCAGTGAGAATCTTTTCGAATACACCTCCTGCTCCGCCCTGGCCGAACTGGTCGCCGCCGCTTATTCCGGCGGGGAGCAGACCGCCGGACGCCGTGGTGACAGGGATGATATCCTCCACGGTAGGGATAGGGACGCCGGAGGGGCCTGTTATCGACAGTGCAAAGCGCCCAACTGCAATATCGGTAGCTCCATTAAGAGTTACCCTGAAGGTACACAAATATCCAGCGCCAATCTGCTTGTTGGCACATACCAACTGAACAGCCGCTGAAGCTTTGCCTGCGAAAGCAAGCATCACTGCGGCCGATAAGAATACTACGGCCCATGTAATTCGCTTGGTAGTTTTAAATATGCGCCTCATTTTTATTTCCTCCGAAGTTGGGATGTGTTAAGGCTATTTGGTGATCTCCAGCACGCCTTCGTTGAGCACCACCAGCATTTGGGTGGATTCTTCGGTGCTTATGTCTCCGTTTGTGAGCTGAAGGATGAACCGCGAGTTGGCCGGTATGCCGCGAGGCACAGCCACCCGGAAGTTGAACAGCACACCGCTGTTGTTCGGCAGTTTTCCAGAGGCCAAGAAGAAGCCCGCTGTAACCTTGCTGACTCCTTCAGCGGGGATCTCCTCTGGATTTGTCTCTATTTTGGTGCCTTCGGGCAGAGCATCTCCTGGTTCCACGCCCACAATCTTCGGCATTGGGCCGGAGGTTACCCCGATTGGCTTTATGCATAAGGTTACCGAGCCAGCCGCCGCGTTAGCTACACCGTCGGCTGCTACCGGCACAAAGATTTCTTTGGTTGGTTCTTTAGATGCGGAAGGAGCTTTGAGAGCGTCTTGTTCTATCCTCAGTACAGCTTTTGTGCTTGGCTCAGGTTCGAATTCGAGGTCTGAAATAAGCCCCATAACGTAGCGCAGCAGCCGTGTTGCGTCGGCAATGGTGATCTTGCCGTCTCCGATGGGAGCACCGCTGCCTGGGCATGGTGATACGTCTGCCGCTTTCACCCGTTCAGGGGTGGATTCTACCGCGCCAACGGCCAATCTAGCCGCAAGCACGGCATCAGCCAGGTTCACTTTTCCATCGCCGTTGACGTCGCCCAGCTGGGCCGCAGATAGTCGCACTTGGGTTGACAAAGCCATCACTGCGGTTGCTAAAACCGCGGCCACTGTTGTTCTGAAGACTCGCATTTTTCTGCCTGCCATAATCAAGCTCCTTGGGGCGTACTGAAGCGCTTTTTCGATTTGAACTCAAATGAGTGTTCCATAACCCGCGTTTGGTTTTCACCAGTTTTGGGGCTGTGGTTCAGGAGAAAAAAATGACAAGACGGCTGAAAAAGGTGTAGAGGTGCGGTTTTGGGGTTGTATTTGCGGCGTTTGCGGTGAAATTCTACAAGACGCTTTGACAAACAAAAGCAATTAGTTGGGCGTCAAAGCGTCTCGGCGGGCCAGACGCGCCTGCCGCCTATGAAGACGGCTTCCACGGAAACTGCGCTCCAGTCGTTCGGCGGCCACAGCGTTCCCGGCGGCAGGACTACGAAATCGGCGAGGGCGCCGGGGGTCAGCTGGCCCAGCTGTCCTTCAGAGAAGCCTAACCACGCGGCTCCCCTGGTGAATAGCTCCAGCGCCTGATCAGCGGTGAGGCTCTCTTCCGGTGTTAGGCCGCCGCGTTCTGTTGCGGCGGCGAATGCGGCCCACGGGTTTGGGTTCTCAACGGGGCAGTCGGTGCCGCCGCCCAGGTGCACTCCGGCGGCCAGCATGCTTTTGAAAGGATAGGCCCACTTAACGCGCGCCTCGCCAAGGCGCTGAGCGGTCCAGAAGTCGCTTGTTACGAATTGGGGCTGTACACACACGCCGACCCCAAGGTCCACCATTTTGGGTATAAGGTCTGGCCTTGTCACGGATGCATGTTCGATTCTGTGGCGAGGGTCACTGCGGCGGTATTTGCGCTGGGCTTCCTCAACTGCACGCAGGGCATGTTCCACAGCCAAATCGCCAATGGCGTGGATTGCCGCCTGGCAGTCGGCGCTGTGTATGCGCCAGACCATATCCTCAAGCTCTTCCGGAGGGGCCACCAGAGTTCCGGAGGTATCCGGCG
>JBMFPP010000288.1:0-3996 GCA_049969055.1 Armatimonadota bacterium
GGCCTGCTGTGACGTGTGGGATAAACGTGCGCAGGACAACGCCCGCCGATGCGGGGACTCCGTAAAGGTAACCAGGGACTACAGAGAAATTTTGCAGATGCCCGAGGTTGATGCCGTGGTAATTGCCACCCCGGACCACTGGCACGCGAAGCAATCCATCGACGCTATGAAGGCCGGCAAAGACGTGTACTGCGAGAAACCAATGACTCTGTATTGGGACGAAGCCAAGGAAGTTGCCCGCGTGGCCAGGGAAACCAAGCGCGTGTTCCAATGCGGTGCCCAATCTGCATCCGACGGCCGCTGGTGGCGCGCCGGGCAGATCGTGAAGGCAGGGGGAATTGGCCCGATAATTTGGAGCCAAACAGGCGCCTTCCGCAACGATCCCAACGGAGACTGGAACTGGCCCATCCAACCTTGCAGGCCGGGTGTGGACTTGGACTGGGATATGTGGCTCGGCCATGAGTTCGGGCTTGCCCCTAAACGCCCTTACGATCCAGAACGCTACTCAAGGTTCCGAAAGTACTGGGATTACTCCGGCGGCTTGGCCACAGACCTACTGTACCACTCCCTCTCTCACCTGCTGATTGGCCTGGGCGGCGGATTCCCAGCCGAAGTTGTTGCCACAGGTTGCCAAACGGTGCACGGCTTGGAGAACGACAACCGAGAAGTACCCGATAATTTTCACACCCTCATAAGATACCCGCAGAAACATGTGGTTCAAATGGCGGCTACCCAGGAAAACCAAACGGGTGTTGCGGAACTCATTCGCGGTGAATATGCCACCCTCAGCATCGAAGGGCCTTACGTGGTGATACGCCCTGAACCGCCCTTCAGAGACCGCATGACCGAAATGGCCCGCAACCGCGATATCTTCCCAGATGCCGAGGTTATAACAGAGAAGGACGGACAGGGAAGAGAGCGCGTAACCGAAATACGCGTTAGGGGAATTCAGCGGGCAGGACACATGGAGAATTTCCTAGACTGCGTGCGCTCTCGAGAACAACCAAGCCTCAACGCCGATCTGGCCTATCAAGTTATGGTGCCGATTGCCCTCTCGGTGCGGGCATACAGAGAAGGAAGAACTATTTACTTCGATCCAAACGCGGAAACTGTTCCTGGAGAAAAAGCTCCTGTAAGGCCGTGGAAGCAGGGAAGACGCCTGCTTAGGTAAACCTTAAACCTCGGGTTCAGCAGACGAAGCCAACTCGCGTTTGCAGCTTGCGCATAATCCGTAAAGCTCCAAGCGGTGGTAGCGCACCTCGAAGTCGTGGGAAGCCGCTACCGCCTCTTGGAGCCGTTCTATCTCTGGAACGCTGAACTCTATGGTTTTTCCGCACCTTTCACACACCAGATGGTCGTGGTGCACCCCTGTATTGGCATCGAACCGAGTTCGTCCATCTCCGAAATGAACGCGCCGAGCCAAACCGCAGTCGGCCAACAGGTTAAGAGTCCTGTACACCGTGCTGAAGCCAATGCCCGGGTTTGTTCGACGCATGTGGTTGTATAGTTCCTCGGCGCTCACATGTCCCCCCATCGCCAGGAACTGCTTCAATATTTCGTGTCTCTGCGAGGTGTGCTTAAGCCCCCGCCGCCTAAGCAGGTCAACAAACCGATCAAAACTACTGCTCATCAGTCCACCAAACAGCTCCAAGCCATTCTACGGCGCACGTTCTCGCAAAGTCAACATCCCCTCTGCCCGCACCGCAGAACAAAAGCCGCGCTCGAAAGGAGCGCGGCTGTCATAAAGCGAAGAGCTGTTTGCAGGGCTATTTAACAGCCAAAGCTTGCGGTCCGGAACCGGTGGGTGCCTCTGCAAGAATTTCACCGGTGGACGGGTCGAATGCAACAACTTTGTCTTTGTCGAACAACGCGGCGTAGAACCTGCCCATGCTGTCAACCTTTACGTCGAACACAGAGCCGCCGAGTTTCAGACCGCGCTCCGGAGGAATAGTAACCGTTAAGGTGTTAGCATCGTACTCGGTTACGCCGTTTATCGAGTCGGCCACACACGCTCTTCCATCGAAAGAAATGGCAATCGGCCCCGGCGCTCCGCCGAGCGGCAGAACGGCCACTACTGTGTCAGTCCGAGGGTCTATCACTGCTATCTCACCCGGGGTTTGACCGTAATCCCCGGTACACGCCACGTGAATCCTCCCCTTGGGGTCCACTGCTGTGTACTGCGGATTCATCCCGACCTCTAAGGTTTTCAGAACCCGGTCGGTTGTAGCATCGATGACGCTGATCGTGCCCTGTCCGTACGTAACCTTATTGGCAGAGGGATCGTAGCTGAAAGCTGTGTTGGTAACGTACACTTTGCCCTTAGCGGATATCATCCCCGTTGGGGCTTTGCCAACCTTGATTTGGCTTACGACACTGCCGGACATAAGGTCCACCACCGCTACCTCGTCCGTGAGAAGCAAAGAGACGTAGGCCTTTCCATTGCCGGGAAGGGCCACCTGCATCGGATTGGTGCCATCGCCAAGGTAAATAGGCGGGCGAACATCCTTGTTTGTGCGCAAATCCACGATTTGGAGGGAGTTGGAAACCGAATTAACAAGATAACCAAACTCCCCTTCAATCACCATATGGTTGGGGACTGCACCAGCCGTGAAAGCGTTGACAATCGAAGCATCTGGCCGCTTTGCAAGCATTCCCTCGATATCCACCACCGACACCGTTCCAGGAGATCCGAAGGGTGTCCTTCCGTTCAGAACGTACAGGTGGGTGTTAACCACGGGTGAAAGCTGGCCCTGGTCCAGCAGGCCAACCACAACCTGCAGTATCCTCACCACATCGGATACCGTTACCGCCCCGTCTCCAACCACCCTTCCATGAAGGCCGGGGCGCGGCGCCACATCGGCCGCCTCGACAGATTCCGGAGACAGAGCTGCCAGCCCCACAGAAGCCCTAAGCGCCAGCACCGCGTCGGAAATGGTAATCGATCCATCGCCGTCAACATCCCCGCGGATCGCAGCACTGCACATGGGTGCCAACAGCAAAGAGGCCAATGCCAAAACCGCGAACATACCAGGCTTGAAACCTTTCGACACTTTCGTTCTCCTCCCGAAAACGAGGCCCCCAGCCGCCCAAGGCGGATGAGGGCCAAAAGTGTCGAAAATACAAAGCCCCGCCCTCTCCCCTCGAAGCGGCGTTCGGCCTTTTACCAGCCGAATCGGTCTCCTGGCTTCTGCATCAACCTACCGCCCGCGCCTTCTCAGCTCCATCAGAGCCAATGGCATAATGCGGGTTTCGTCCGCAGTCACAGTTGCGGGGCAGCGGCGGATTTTCACCGCCTTCCCAAGCATCCGGCTGGTGTGATAATAGTTTTTGCGGGATATCTAACTGTACCCCGTCACAGTATAACACGGCTAACAAAGGAGCGCAAGATTGGAAGCTGATTTGCGCCAAGATGAATTTCGAACCAAACAAAACGAGCCAGAAGAGCAAGCTCGCCCAAAATGCGCAAGTCAATCGAACAAAGCAAACGACTTGGACGGAAAAACCTGGTGCCGGTATTCCATATCGGTGTGGAGCGACATCCGCAAAACACCGGAGGAGACGGCGCTGAACCACCCTGCCCTCTTCCCGGAAGCGCTTCCCGCCCGGCTGATTCAATGCTTCACAAAACAAGGCGCGCTGGTCCTCGATCCGTTTGCCGGCGCAGGTTCCACACTCATCGCGGCGGCTAGGGCAAACCGACGCGCAGTTGGCATCGAAATCTCCGAGGAATACGTGGGAATCGCCAGAACACGAATCGCGAAGTCAGGTGTTAGCCCAGATCTCATCACACTGCACTGCGCAGATGCGGTCCGCGTAGCAGAGCTCGTGCCGAAAGAAAGCGTTGACCTTGTAGTCACTTCACCCCCGTATTGGGACGTTCTGCGCCGACCGCGCACCGCCGACCGCAAACCTCTACGAGACTACGGCGACAGTCCAAACAACTTAGGCACCATTAAAGACTATCAATCGTTCCTTCGGCAGCTGAAGCACATCTTC
>JBMFPP010000289.1:0-3972 GCA_049969055.1 Armatimonadota bacterium
CTATAATGAACCCAGTTACATTAATACCCCATCGTTCGTAGTAAGCTTGGCAGTGCTGTTTCCAAATTTCGGTGCCGGACGGCAGGCTGCTCCACCGCCTAGGGGGCTCGAGAAGACCGGGGTTTATGTATCCGGCGCCGGAGTCGCCGGCAACAAACCAATCGTTCGGCGAAGCCGTTTCTCGAACGTACACCATGGCGGGGGCAATTCGATCCGCTAGGTTGGGGTTGAAAGCCCAAGAAAGCGGTACTGTCCCACGGTCGGGATGGTCCCAAAGCTGGGGAATCATTCTGTACATCCAGGCGGCGGAGTCGAAATCGCCCACATAGAATGCCACGTAGCGCTTCGGCACAACCCTGCCTCCGGTTAAGAATCCTCTTTTCGTTAGTTCAGCTGTGTTGGGCACGGGGCGCTGTGGATATCTGGCTCTGAGCGGCATGTGCGCGAAGAAAGATGCATTTGCCATCGCTCCGATGCCGAGCGCATCAGCGTCTAGGTACGCGTTGTACGCAGATATTATCTCAACAAAGCGCCATTCTGACGGCACATCGTCGTGACTGCCTCCAGCATGCCTGGTGTATTTAAACGCCCAGGGCACAAAGCCGCCGATGTGGCACATCTTTTTACCGCCGTTGTTTTTGGCTACGGTAAGAAGGATCTCTTTCAAAACCGCCACATCGGTTCCAACCTGCTGGTTTGGGTCATCTGTTGCGGGTTCGTCGTCCCAAGGTGAAAGGTCGAAAAAGAAGGCTTTTCGTGCGACGAAGTAGTCGTGGTTTGTGAGGGTATGGTTCCAAATAGAACCGCCGGCTTTGGGGTTTGAAAGCCACTGTGCATCGATGTAGTAAGCCAAGTGGGAGCCGCTACACCTGCGTCTCTTGAGATAGCGCTCCACTGCCCAAAGGTACGCATCGGCTTTGGCACTGCCGGTGGAGCGCCTAGTTGTTCCTGGGATGATGCCTGTGCCGGTGAAGAGGCTCGAGCCGTCTTTGTTGACCAGCCACACTTTCACCGGAAGCCTCGGGCCGCCGAGCACCAGCCGCGAGAACAAAGAATCTTTGGATGTGTTGAACGGCACTGGCAGAAGGTTTTCACATCCGGCAACAGTTGAGGCAACGTTGGAGGTAGCCGGAACTTTGGGATCCCAGACTACTGCGCCGCGAATGTACCTGCGGAAGCGCTCCACCAGCGTCTCAACGCCTTTGACGCTTTCAAATTGGCGGCCGTACAGCCAAGCTCCAGGGGCGCGCATTTTGTCCAGCCAATACATATCCACACTGAGATCGCTGTCTTTTAGCTGCGATTGGATGGCGTTTAGGTACAAACGCGGGCCACGCCGGTTGACGATGCCCTGCAGGCATGCGATTAAGTGCACCTCTTCGAAAGCGCTTCGGCACTTTTCTGCGTCGTTCAAATCAATGGATGCGTGGTGGGTTATGTCGTACAGGACAATCGGCGGCACGGTTTCTATGCAGGGAATGGACAGCAGAAACATCGCAAAGCACACCCTCCCCAGTGTGTTTTTAAGCACTGGTTTGCTGATTCTCCCCTCCTTGTTGTTGGCGCTGTGTGGTGTGTGCAGAGGCTTGATGATGCCTGAGAAGCTGTCTTAGTTCTGTTTTAGATGTTGCCGCAAACATTGCCTCCTCTTCGGTTATAAGCCCGCGCAGAACGTACTTTGCCAGGCACTGGTTCATGGTTTGCATCCCATAGAACCTGTCCTCCGACATCACCGAGTGAAGCTGATGCGGCTTCTCTTCTTCGATGAGCTTAGTAACCGTAGGGGTTGCGATCAGGACTTCACACACTGGTATTCGGCCTTTGCCGTCGGCTCTTGGCACCAGCTTTTGGGACACAATTCCTCTGAGCGCGTTGGCCAAGCGGAAAAGCACCAGGCGCCTTTCGTGGGGCGGGAACATGCTAGCTATTCGGTCAAGTGTTTCAACCGCACTGCACGTATGAACCGTGGAAAGGACCAGATGGCCGGTTTCGGATGCCTGCAGTGCCACGCTGATGGTTTCCAAATCCCTCATTTCTCCAATGAGGATGACGTCTGGGCTTTGGCGCACCACGTGCCGCAGAGCGGAGTAGAAAGAATCTGTGTCGATGCCCACTTCGCGCTGACTTATCAGGGCTTCCTTTTCTTCAAACACAAACTCAATAGGATCTTCGATGGTTACGATGTTGCACCGTCGTGTGCGGTTGATCAGCTCCACCATGGCGGCAAGTGTTGTGGATTTTCCGCATCCTGTTGGTCCTGTTATCAAGATCAGCCCTTGTCTTTCCTGAGCGAGGTTTTTCAACACCGGCGGCAGGTGGAGTTCTTCTATGGAACGCACTTGGTACGGCACGATTCTGAAAACACCGGCCCAAATCCCGCGCTGTTGGTACACGTTTACTCTCACTCGGCACACATCTTTAACGTCGAAGCTCAGGTCAAGCTCGTGGTGTTTAGAGAAGTAGTCCAGTTGTTCCTTGGTCATTAAACTGCTCAAGATCGCACGGGCGTCATCCTCGGGTATCTCGGGCAGGTCAGTGAATACTACCTTGCCGTTTATTCGGAGAGCTGGAGGCTTTCCTCCTTTTAAAAACAAGTCGGATGCATCGCGCTCCACGGCAAACGCAAGAAGCTCACGAAGCTCCATTGTTCGGATGCTCCTCTCTTGGCTTTGGGCGACTTGGGGACAGTATCCAGGAAGAAACGGCGTAAACAAGCAGGCCGACTGCAACAGCCAGAATCAGCACAAAAGCCGTTCTGATCCACAGTTTTCCCACACCCGCGTCAGCTTTTGGAGCCGGGGCGGAAGGTTCCGTACGTGCCGGAAGTGTGAACTGGCGTACGCTTGGATCTTTCACTTCCACTTCCAGTGTATAGCTTCCTGGGGAACCGGTAACCTGCACTTTTACCTGTTCGTTTTCGTACTGCCTCGGGCCTCGATATTCGAACCAGCGCGGGACGAGGTAAACAAATCCTATTTTGCGGTAGCTTGCGAAGATCCGAAGGAACGGTTGTATGTAAAAAGTACCGCTGGAGGGGATGAAAGCGCCTTGAACAGTGAACTCGGCGGAGGTCATTATGCGATTTGCGAACGGCTTCGGTCCCACGCGGTCGTCTGTGATCCGAATATCGCTGGAACGCCAGCCGGCTTCTGCATCCAGCCTCCGAATGAGGTCGCGTACAATGTTGTGTGGAACCTGTTTAGGGAAGCTGAAAGACACACGTTCCATTCCAAATCCGGTAGAGGCCACCACTACCATTACCTCGTCCTGAGCACTGAGCCTGCCCGCACCAAGCCCTAGAAGAGTTAGCAGGACGGCCGCTGGGAATCCTGCTTTTTTGATGATTGGGAACAGCAAGGAAACACCCTTTTTCACAGTGGATTTCCACTACCGGTGTACATTGCCGAGTCTCTGCGGGCGGCCCTACTGCGCCTTGAAGCCGCGAACCCTGCATCCACACAGCCGTAAAGCCAGACCGCAAACAGCACCAACATCCAAGTTAGGACGCCGATGGGGGATATATCAGATAACTGCGGGACATTGGGCAGTGCTTCCGGGTTCGAGGGAACGAGGCCTTGGTACATGTTGAAAAGTTTGGATAGTATTGGTGCCAGCCCAACTGCGACCTGCACAGCCGCAGCCGCGGCCAAAGCCATTATCAGCAGGCCCTTTACTACCTGGCGTGTGTAAAACTGCCCCAGTCCCGGTACCAAGGAGGCCAGAAGGAGTGCTATGCCAACGTTAGCGCCTCCGGAACCTGTGTTTTTTGCCTCCGGCTGCGGGCCAACGGTGGGCAGTGGTTGACTAAAGCCAACAGGTGTTTTCGGCGGCGCCGAGATAACCAATCTGGCGATCTTCTCCTCCAGGGTCGGGTCGCCGGGTTTTATGGAGAGGGCGGCTTTGTAAGTTGCTCTGGCGGCATCTATCTCGCCGCGGGTAGCCTGCAGATCGCCAAGGAACTCCAGCAGTGAC
>JBMFPP010000290.1:0-3968 GCA_049969055.1 Armatimonadota bacterium
CTTGAAAATGGTCTCAAGGAACTCCCAAGGGAAACCGCTGGATGCAGGCGCCAAAACAGTGGCTTTGGGATCCGCCCGGCGGATTGCTCTTGCGGCTTCAACAGCAAGGGCCGCATAATCCTCCGCGGCAGGTTGAGGCCGCCAGAAGGGTTCTATGTTCGGCTCGTTCCAGATCTCCCACAGGACTCCCCTGCCGGCATACCGCTTGGCGGCCGCGGCGGCGAAAGCGGCAAAGGCTCTTCGCCCCTCCGCCGTTCTTACAGAATGATCCTTTTCGTACAGTTGGTTGCTGTAATCCAGAATAAAGAGCGGGCGTATCTTGTATTGGTCCAGCGCTTTCATCAGGCGGTCGTAGGCAGAGAAGTCGTACACGCCTTTTTCGCGCTCCACCGAGCTCCAAACGAAATCCATTCGCACGAATTTGAAACCGCCGGCGGCCAACTGTTCCATTTCCCCCGGCTTGGGATCTGTAAAGTGAATGTTCACACCGAAGGGGAGCGGAATGCGCTGTTGCGGCAGGCCGGACGGAGCGGCAACAACTGGAAGCCAAGCCAACGCCGCAACAGACCCGAGCACAAGACCGCAGTAATAAGGATGCATGCCGTAAACCTCCATTCGAAGCAGTAAACAGCTTCGGCACTGTGGTCAGAAAACTGCTAAACACTGCCTTAGCTGTTTTTCGGATTTGACGAAAGCTTCTTATGCAAACCACTAGCTGTTTTCTGCCGCCGGAGGAGGATTTTCCTTCTCATGAACGGCGGTCTGTTTGCAACCGAAGAGTTTGCAGATCTTTTGGTGGAACTTTCGTTGACGATGGATTGCGGGCCACCTATAATGAGTTGGGAGCCGATCGATCGCGGTTCGCGATCCAGCGCTTGCTGTTCTGCGGTCTTCCTGCTTACTCGAATAAACACGGAAGGGAGAGACTGGGGAAACCGATGAAAACACTGCGAGTTGGCATAATTGGGTCCGGCGGCATAGCCCAATCGGCCCACATTCCCAACTATCAGAAGTGCAAAGATGTGGAGGTTGTTGCCTGTTGCGACATTGTTGAGGCAACCGCGAAGGCGTGCGCTGAAAAATTTAACATTCCGCACTATTTCACCGACTACAAGGAAATGCTTGAAAAGGTGGATTTGGACATAGTCAGCGTGTGCACGCCGAACTATATGCACAAGGATCCCACAATCGCCGCACTGAAGGCCGGCTGTCATGTGATGGTGGAAAAGCCCATTGCCATGAATGCCGCCGAAGGCCGCGAGATGGTTGAAACGGCCAAGGAAGTTGGGCGCAAGCTGGCGATGGGGCTGAACTCGCGCCAGTCTTCAGCGGCGCAGGCGCTGAAGCGGGCAGTGGACGCCGGCGAAATGGGCGAAATCTACTACGCCAAGGCTATGGCCCTGCGCCGCCGCGGCATCCCGAGCTGGGGCGTTTTCGGTGAAAAGGATAAGCAGGGCGGAGGTCCGCTGATCGACATTGGAGTCCATATAATGGATCTCACTCTGTGGCTGATGGGCCACCCCAAGCCGACAGCCGTATCCGGAAAGTGCTACACCAAGTTCGGCAACAGGCACGGCGTTATCGGCATTTGGGGGCAGTGGAATGTGGAGACCTTCACGGTTGAAGATTTTGCCGTTGGCTTTGTGCGCTTCGAAAACGGCGCCACCATGACCGTGGAAGCGTCTTTTGCCGCCAACATCGAAAGGGATGTGTTCGACTGCAAGATATTGGGCACCGAGGGAGGCTGTCAGCTCGATCCCCTGCGCATATTTACCGAGCGCAACCAAACCTTGTACGACATAACTCCCGTTATGCTGCCCCAAGTCAATACCTACGAGCAGAACATTGCCAAGTTCGTTCAGGCTGTGCGCGACGACACCGAGGTTCCCGTCCCGGGCGAGCAGGGATTGATGGTCACAGAGATCATCGATGCGATCTACGAATCCGCAGAGAAAGGCCGCGAAGTGCTTATAAACGAATGCAGGTAAGGCGCGGTTAACCGCTGATGTTCTTTCATGCCTTGCTAGGCGAAAAAGGGAGAAACTCAAATTGCGGCGGCTCTCCTTTTCTGTCCAAGCATAATGTGCGTGGGGCGGGCAGGAGGGCCGCCGCACATATTGAAAAGCTTGGCAGGTCGAACAGCAATCGATTGTTTGTCAGGCTTCTCTCTATTGCGGGTTTTTCTCTAACGGCACAGCTTTCGGCTTTTTTATGCCTGCCAAAGACAACCCTGGCCGCTCCGGCCTCGAGCGAGGTTTCCTCGGCCGTGCACTCCGCCAAGATAAGCATGACGCAGACCGTGCGGCACAACGGGGGAAAACCGCAGATATCTGCCGTCACTGTGTACATGAAAGGCGGGCGCATCAGAATAGAGCGGCAGGGCATGGCCTTGGTTTTCGACGGAAGAAAACTTTACAGCTTTCACACAAAAGGCGGCAACAAAACCGCCCTGGAGCTTCCGCCAAACCGAATGGGCGCTGTCGGCGCTGCCAGCCCTCCGGATTTGGTCAACCGAATGCTTGCTTACGGTGGTGGAGGTCAAGAGCTGGAGCGCGGAAAGATTGCCGGCCGCGCCTGCAGAGTTGTGAGGATAGTCGATCCCGAGAGCAAAAGCTCGGGCAGGGCCTGGATTGATCTATCCACGGGGCTTCCCCTCAGGATAGAAACAAGCGGAAAGAGCGGAGCGGTAGAGCTTTCTGCGGTTTCAATTCAGCTGAACCCGGCGCTTCCGGACGCGCTGTTCACCCTGCCCAAAGGGTACAGCGTGACGCGTCTGCCAACAAGAAGTTTTGACAAACCAACAGTGAGTAATCGAACGTCAAAACTTCTCGAACAGCCGGTCCAAACCGGAAAAAAAGCCGGTTAGGCGCATAGAATGGCTTGCCCCCGCTTGATATTCGCGCTGGTTCAGCCGCCTGTTTTGCCCTCTTACCGCTTCAGCTCGCTCTCGCGGTAGTACCCACGCCAAGACTCCACGTACCAAAAATCATCGTGGATCGGATCGTAGCTCTTGCGCTCTTGAAAAGAGTACCATTTGGCATGGCAGTCAGCGTACAGCACGTTTATTCCAGCCGAGTGAGCCAGCGGACCGTACACAGCTTTGTTGCGCCAGTAAGGCATATCCCACAGGACAGGCGCCCTGGCCGGGTCCGGAATATCACCGATCTCTCTGCCGCCTATTATCTTTCCGTAGCCGTTTGGGTCGGGAGGGATGCCGGGCGGCGGAGCAGTGCCGTAGTTGAAGATGTAGGTTGTGCCGTTCTGGGCGTAGGTGAACGGCTGGCCTATAACTATCGGCCTATCCGGATCTACGTTGGGGCAGAACCATACCGCCTCGGTGCGTATGTAAGGGGCTAGCTTATCTGGCAGGAACCAAGGGTTTTTCTTGTCGTAGAACTGGGCGGCGGTTACTCCCCACTCGGCGGTGTGCCAAGTCCACCATCGACCGTAAGAAAGAGCGTTTGGCATGGTTTGGTCCCAATCGCTTAAGTAGCTCTCAAGGGCTGCGCCGATCTGCTTCAGGTTGTTGAGGCAGGCGGTTTGGCGCGCTTTGTCGCGGGCGTTGGCAAACACAGGGAACAAGATTGCCGCGAGGATCGCTATTATCGCGATAACCACCAAAAGCTCTATAAGAGTGAACCCTCTGCTTCGCATGGGCCGCTCCATCAACTTTGTTTTTGAGAAGGTTCTTTATTCTTGCGGCCGTATCCTGCCTGCTTCGGCTGGTGAAAAAAAACGAAATTGGAGGCGCGGCGGTTTTCGCGTTGAGAAACCCGCTGTACCGAAGCCGATGCAGAACGCACCTGTTCCACCCGCTTTGCTCGCTTCAGTTTTTGCGCTTGCGAAGGCTTATAGGGTGGAGGTGCAGTATGAAAGCTTTTTCGAAGCAGGCGAGGGTGTACTCTGAGCGGGGTTTAAACCGCAAGCTTCGCGATGAGCAGAGGTATCTGCAGAAGATATGCCTGCCG
>JBMFPP010000291.1:0-3927 GCA_049969055.1 Armatimonadota bacterium
ACCGGATCGTAGGCGTTGGTAACGCCCAGTCCGCGAGCTGTGGCCGGCATCAGCTGGCCTAGGCCCATCGCTCCCTTGCGCGAGGTTGCATCCAGCTTAAATCCGGATTCCACCGCAAGAACCGCCATAACAAGCCGGGGGTCTACGCCGTATCTACTGCTGAATCCGAGCACGCAGCGCGCAATCGTTTCAAGCTGGGGCTCCGAAAGCCGGGGGTTAAACCACGCCACTGCCCGCTTGTAAGCCTCCACAACGGCCGATACGGCCCATTCCCGCTCCGCACCATAGTAGAAACCGCGGGACGAAGGTTTTGCCGTTCGGGAGGTGCGGGTGCTTTTGCCGGTGCCGCCGGACTTGGCTGAACTCCGTGCGGCAAGTAGTGCCGACTGCACTTCGGCCTCGGTGGCAACGGCCAGCGGAACCGGCTCGTAGGTGCCGTTTGAAGAAGGTTTGTCTTGAACCAGAATTCGAATCCGGGTGCCGACAGGGATATCCGGACACTGGCCTGACCCGGTCACACTTAGGCTGGCGCTGTTATCCAACTGCAGTAAGAGCGTGTAGGTGCCGGTACGCGTGTCAACCGCCACCCCATTCAATGTGCCCCGGGCTTCCCAGGCCGTTGGTGTGCCTTTGCCGAGGGATACTGCTGCCTGACCATCGAACACAGAAGCGTTGTGCTGTTTGCACTTTGCTATGTACTCTGCACCGCGCGAAACAGCACAATTCGCACGGCTGTAAAAGTTGGGTAAAACAGTTAAAACAGCGGCTGCAAACCAAAAAGTCAGCTTCATTAGGCAAAAAGTTTTATTTCCAAACACCATCCTTTTCAATAATTCCACAAATCTAGCTTGTGCCCTTTTCAAAGGCGCTTTCCAATCCGTTAGACGAAGCACCGAGGTTGAAGTAACAATGCTTGCCAAAATTCGGAAAGCAACTCTTTCGAACGGTGGGCTTTGAGACTCAGCCCAGCCTATGCTAGCTAATCCATGCCGCACTGTCAACCAATGCGCATCGTGCGCGAACAAAGCCGAAACCCCCGAGAGATCAACGCCCAAACTGAGGCGGCATCTTCTCATGCGCAGTGTCCCATGCCGGCTTGCTTTTACCCGCCTTACGGCACCTCCTCCGCCTACTAGCCGCCTTCTCTCGGTGCTGTTGCTCATTCATTACTGCTCTTCCGGATTCATGCCGGCCGTCACCCCTGGTCATTCTTACGCTTCACGCAGGCGAGGGGAACCAGTTCCCTTTTTCTCGCCCCTCTGCTACAGGCAGTTGGGGAAAACTAGAGATAAGGGACGGCTTCCGAACCATCGAGAAACGCCGCTTCGCAGTTGACACTCTTTAAGCCATGCTTTAACATGTTTCCGGTAAGAGGCGGCCAGGTTTATGCCGTTGGTAATCCAGCCGCTTCTTCCTATCAAACGCGCCCTCAAGTTTTTCGGGCGGACGCGAACAAAGAAAGGGATTTGAGGGGAAGTGAAAAGAAAAGCGTTCTTCCTAGTACCGATTTTGCTTTTTGGATGCATTGCTGTGGGAACGGCCACAGCGGCTCCTGCCGGCCCGGAAGCGGTGATGAAAGATTTCCTAAAGGCCATGCAGAAGGAGGACAAGGAAAAGATCAAAGCTTCCTTCGATTGCCGGCTCTCGCAGAGCAGAGCTTCCCGGATTTCAAGAAACAGCCGGAGGCTAAGCAACAGCAGTTGATAGCCCAAGTTCAGGTTATCTTTGTTGGCGTTTTTGCCATGGGCAAAGATGCCAACGATATGAAGATCGGGAAGGTTACCACCAAAGGCTCTGAGGCAAGCGCCTTACTGATGAAGAAGGACCCCAAAACCGGCAAGATGGTTCCCACCTCGGAGTTCAAACTGCACAAGACCAAAAGCGGGAAGTGGTTGATTTATTCTGTGGCCCGCGCCGAGACGGGAGAGAAAACGGAGAAGAAGCAGGGCACCGGTGAGTCTTGAAACCGCCAATCGATCGGTTTTGACGTGCAGGCGGTGGGCGGGGTGCAGGTTTGCGCCCCTGCCCACCAAGCATTTTCGGCCGCTTTTATAGGCCCGCTTCCTCCTTGAGGATGTCTGCCATATCGCACTCTTCCCAAGGCACTCCCAAATCCGTGCGCCCGAAGTGGCCGTAGGTTGCAGTCTTTCGGTAGATCGGACGCAGTAGGTCCAGCTTTTTGATAATTCCCCCGGGAGTTAGATCGAAATGGCGCTGGACAAGGGAGATAATCCTCTCCTCGGGTATTTTGGATGTGCCGAAAGTCTCCACCGAGATTGAAAGAGGATTCCTTTCTCCGATAGCGTAAGCAATTTGAAGCTCGATTCGGTCGGCTATGCCGGCGGCAACGATGTTCTTGGCCACATAGCGCATCATATAGGAGGCGGAGCGGTCCACCTTGGTTGGATCCTTGCCGGAGAAGCATCCGCCGCCGTGTCTGGCCATTCCGCCGTAGGTATCCACAATTATCTTGCGCCCTGTTAGCCCCGTATCGGCGTGAGGACCGCCCTGTGCAAACCGTCCGGTTGGGTTCACCAGGTATTTGGTTTTTTCATCGAGCATTTCGGCCGGCAGAACCGGAAGGATGACCTTGGCAATGATGTCTTCGCGAATCTGCTCACTGCACACATCCGGGTCATGCTGAGCCGAAACCAGCACCTTATCAATTCGAATTGGGCGGTAGCCTTCGTATTCCACGGTAACCTGGCTTTTCCCGTCCGGCCTTAGGTAAGGAATTGTCCCATCGCGCCTCACAGCGGCGAGCTGTCGGCACAGCTTGTGGGCCAGGATGATGGGCATCGGCATCAGCTCTGGGGTTTCGGTGCAGGCAAAACCGAACATCATGCCCTGATCTCCGGCTCCACCTTTATCCACCCCCATGGCAATATCCCCGGACTGCTTCTGAACGGCCGTTATAACGCCGCAGGTTTCGCAGTCGAAGCCGAATTCTGCGTTTGTGTAACCGATGTCTCGGATGACCTGCCGAGCGATGGCTGGGATGTCAACATAACATCCCTGTTTGGCAGTTATTTCTCCCGCCACCAGAACCAATCCGGTGGTAAGCAGAGCTTCGCATGCCACGCGGGAGTAGGGATCTTGTTCCAGATAGGCATCCAAAACAGCATCGGCTATTTGGTCGGCCATCTTGTCCGGATGGCCCTCTGCAACCGATTCTGACGTAAATGTGTATCTGCGAATCCTCTCCTCCATTTAGCTACTCCTTAGATGTATTGCGCGGGCGGCGCTGTTGAAGCAAAGGCACCATTCTGTTTAATATTTCGTGAGCAAGGGCGGATTTGCTCATAAGCGGAAGCTGTTCCACAGATCCATCCGCGCAGATCAAACAAACCTGGTTGGTGTCTGCGCCGAAGCCGGAGCTTGGGGATGTAACGTCGTTGGCAACAACCATGTCTGCGTTTTTGCTTTGCATCTTCCGGCGGGCGTTTTCAATGAGATCCTCAGTTTCGGCGGCAAAAACGACCAGCACCTTACTGCCTTTGCGCCGCCCAAGCTCTGCTGCCACATCCGGCGTTGGGTACAGCTTCAGCTCCAACACCGAATCGGCGGTTTTAGAGTTTGGTTCGCGCTTTATTTTGGTGTGCGCGACTGCTTGCGGGGCGTGATCGGCCGGGGCCGCGGCGCAGACGGCGGCGTCGCAGTGCTCGAAGGCATCCACAGCGGCGTCCAAAAGCTCAAAGGTTGTCTCCACCCTGCGCAGGTTCACACCTGCTGGAGCATCTAAAAATGTTGGGCCGGATATGAGCACAACCTCGGCGCCTCTGGAAACAGCCGCCTCAGCAACTGCATAGCCCATTTTTCCCGTGGACGGATTGGAGATGAAGCGCACCGGATCTATCCACTGACGGGTGGGGCCGGCCGTAACCAGCAGGCACCAGCCGGATAGATCTCTTTGCCGTGCCAGCAGTG